>JAJOKM010000168.1 GCA_021129835.1 Thermodesulfovibrionales bacterium
AATGCTCGAAAACTAAAAACTAAAAACTAAAAACTAAAAACTAAAAACTAAAAATGGAAATTACAGGCGTATTAACTATCAGAGACCAGCCGGAGGTGGCGCCACCCACCCCTGCCCCGTCAAGGGGCGGGGAGAAGGGCAATGTCCATCATGCCGCAGACCAGACCAGACATCAGGCTGCAGGACAGACCGCTCAGCAAGATAGAGGCAATGTCTGGCAGCAGGGAGCAAGGGAGGTCCCAGGCGGTGCAGCGGCAGCGGTCCGACAAGATAGCGAGGTTACTCTAAGCGATCGCCTTGCCCAGAGGGCAGTCCAGGCAGAGGAAGGGGCGGGGGTTTTACTCCGTGACTCAGAAGAAGGCAGAGAGGCGCGTGCCCAAGAAGAGACAGAAAGAAGGCTATTTGAGCTGAGGGCTGCCTTTGCGGTTGATGATTACAACAATGTAGTCATACAGTTTATAGACGAAGAGGGCGAGGTCGTCCGGCAGATACCCCCCGAGGAGTTTATCAAGATGGCCGAAAGGATGAGGGAGAATATAGAGAACCTCTTTCATAAAGAGGTGTAAGTCAAAGCCAAAATAAAATAATGGGGTCAGGTCTTGAAATATCAGTTTTTATCTTCCGCGCCTTTTATTGTCTTGTGTACAGTAGTAGAGTGAACATCTAAATAATCTGCAATCTCCGGTCTGCTTGTTTGTCTCTCCCGCCTATAGCGGAATTTGTCAGGTGGCTTCAATATTACTAATTGTGCCGTAATATTGCACCTCAGGCTACATCGCTAACAGACATTTACGATGATTGACACCTTCCAGCCAATTAGGTCTCCAAGAACTTCCTGACAACCTGAGCAGTTACTAATCCTTTTCATTTCATTCTCTATCCCTGAAGGTATTATGCTTCCCGACATATTCAGAGGCAAGTCTGATTTTTCGGGGAGAATCTCAAAGAGGCAAAAACACAATCTGATTTCTGACGTCTTCAATGTCTCCATGTTTTGACAGGATTTCAAGGTCTTTGACACACTGTCCAATAGAAACTCTCATGTGGTGTGCATAAACGACTCCGCAAAATTTCCGGCCGTTCCGCTGACGCTCTGTGGCTTCGGTCAGGAGATCATCGTCATGAGTGAAAAGAACCCTCATTAAGAGGGTAGCTCTATCGAGCAATTCAGAGTCGGATCTCCCCGAAAAATCATCTTCCTGCACCGTGAGCAGATCAATTCCCCTTAATCTCAATCCATTAGTAATTGCCCTCGGAACATGTTCGTCCATATAAAAGGGAATCATTAAAGCAAACCCTGGTATTTCAGTCTGTCGATCAGTGGGAGAGGTTTGATTTCTTTCCTAAGCTTTGTGGCAAGCTGCAGACGGTTTTCTATATCCTTCTCAAGTCCTTCCTGATGGTCTGCATAATAAGCAAGAGCCGAGTAGATTTGTCCAAGGGTGAGGTAGGGGTGTTGAAAATGAAGTTCTTCGGCGCTCCATCCATGCGCTAATTTTTCCACTATGAGTTCAACCACCTTCATAGTTGTCCCTGCAATGACAGCAGTGTTTTTTTCGTCTAAACCAATATGCTCATACAATATTTTTAAAGCAGTCATTACATACCTCCATTATCACCTATTATAGCAAACTTATAACCGTGAACGTTGAACCTTAAACTCTCGCCTCTTGCCTCTTGACCCTCGACTCTTGACCCTCGACCCTCGACTCTTGACTTTTATAACTAAAGTTTTCAGACCCTTTTCCGATAAATAAGTTAAAGGGTCGGATTGGATTAGCTATAAGTGAGCAGTAAGCAGTAAGTAGTAGTCGGTAGTCAATTGACTGCTAACTGCTCATTGCTTACTGATTATGTCATTCCGGCTTGTTCGGAATCTGCCTTTGGGTGTCGGAATGACGGAACGATTCCGAACAAGTCGGAATGACAGAAAAATGCCTTTTAAGGTTTTTTTATGACTTCATCAATGCTCGAAAACTAAAAACTAAAAACTAAAAACTAAAAACTAAAAACTGCATTAAGGAAAGGAGACTTTTAAAATGGCAATTGCACTTGATAAGGGGATATTTTCGGGTCTCGACACTGGGAGGATAATCGAGCAGTTGATGGCTATCAGGAATAGGCCTCTGGAGCGGCTTGATCACCAGAGGTCATTCTATGAGGTGAAGATCAGCTCTTACGGCAGTATATCTGCCACCCTTTCGGCGCTGGATGCCTCCATGGCTTCTCTCAAGAGAGGGGCTATACTGCCCATAGGGGCGACTTCATCAGATGAATCTGTCTTTACGGCTGCGGCAACCGCCTCTGCGGTCGAGGCGACCTACAGCATAAAGGTGAATCACACCGCTGCACGGCAGAGTATACACTCGGCAGGGTTTGCTGCGGAGCAAGATGCAGTTGCCGACCTAACCACACATCCTACTCAGGTATTAAGAATAAAGGTCGGCTCTAACCCTCATGCAGATATAACAATCGATTCCACCAATAATACCCTCGCAGGCGTAAGGGACGCCATTAACGGCGCCGGGGCAGGCGTAAGGGCGACAGTAATCAACGATGGGGCAGACCTCAGGCTCATACTCTCAGCAGAAGAGACGGGCGCAGCTAACAAAATAGTGGTGCAGGTGGATGAAAACAACGACGAAATCTTTGCTCAGGCAGGAGAGACAGACACGGCAGGGCTTTCACGGCTCGCCTTTGATGCTACCTATGACGCAGCAGGAAATGTAATCGGCGGAATAACCAATATGACTCAGTCAGCTCCGGCACGGGACGCCTCTTTAGATATCGAAGGGCTTACGGTGACCAGGCCTTCAAACACGATAGATGATCTAATAGCAGGAGTAACGATTAACCTGTTGAGTGATTCCGCAGGAAAGACATTAACGTTGACGGTCGCCAAAGATAAAGCGCAGGCAGTAAGCAATATCGACTCTTTTGTCGCGGCATATAATTCGGCAATCGGCCTTATGAGGGAGCTCTCTGTCCCGGTAGCCGGGGAGGGGAAGGTCTTAACCGGAAGCAGCACAGTAAGGGCGATCATGGCGGACTTGAGTGCAGCTATTACTGCATCCCATGCCGGAGAGAGTCCGGTAAATCTTGGTCTCAGTTTCGATAGGGTCGGCGTTCTCTCTTTTAGCGCCTCTCCGTTTAAAGCCGCCCTCCGTGACAATCCGGAAGGAGTTATTGACACCTTCGATGCAATGGCAAGGTCATTTAAGGAGAGACTCGACATGCATATGGATACCATGATACCTGCAAGAGAAAATGGACTAAATAATTCGATCGAGGCGATAACAGGAAAGATCGACAGGATGGAGATGAGGCTTGAAACGGTAGAGATGAGTTACCGGCAGAGATTTATGTTCTTAGAGCAGATATTGGGACAACTCCAGGTGCAGAGCGACTTCCTCGCTCAGCAAGTCCCCGTTATGCAGATGGGGCGGGGTGGAAGGGGCTGGTAGAATATGCCTGATTACGCCGATTAAAAGGTAGATTACACAGATTATATGAAAAACAGAGGTAACTATGCAGGTTTCCCTCTTTGGAGGAGAGAGCAATAAAGAAACCTACATCTGTTTTCAGCACACAAAAGGACATGAAAATGTCATTGCGAGCCCGAAGGGCGTGGCAATCCCGCCGAGATTGCTTCACTTCGTTCGCAATGACAAGTGAAGAGCAATAACAAAAAAGTATTGTGACTACTCAGGTCTTCCTTTTTAGAAAAGGATATGTTTTT
>JAJOKM010000087.1 GCA_021129835.1 Thermodesulfovibrionales bacterium
ATTGCTAACAGCTATATTGCTAACAGCTATATTGTTTTCTTTTATGGCGTCTCTGTAGTAATGACAATCGTCGCAAGAGATGTAAGCCTGTTTTTTATTCTTTTTCATGGCATACATTTCTCTGTCAGCCTCTTTTAAGAGTTTTTCGATGGCCTGATCTCCGCTTCCATAATATTCTGGAATGTATTTTTTAATGCCTACGCTTGCATTTACAAATACTCCACATGGCGATTGCTCTGTAACTGCTTCTATTTTACTCGAGAACTTATGCACTTTTTGCTCATCAACACCAATCAGCGTTGCGACAAACTCATCACCTCCAATCCTATATAAAACCCCATAACCAGCTATAACACTTTTCATCTCCTGCGCGATACTCCTCAAGACCCTATCCCCCATATCGTGGCCAAAGGTATCGTTAACCACCTTGAAGTTATTAAGATCAATGTAAAGGATCCAGAGTGGAAGATTTATCTCCTCTGAAGTCAATATATTGTCTTTCATATCCGAAAAGAACTTTCTCCTCGTAAAGACATTGGTAAGAATATCCTTTTCTTTGTTCAAGTCTTCTATCCTCATACACGCATGATAAATAGGATAGGATATCCATATATTTTTCTCTACTACCCTTTTGAATTCTTCTATATCGAGACTGCAGTTGTCAACCCCTACTCTCCAGCCAAGTTCGCTATGGTAAACATATACACTTCCGGCAGTTGATACCTCTCCATGTTGCAGTAAAGGGTATTTCACTTTCTTATTCTTATTCTTATTCTTAATAACACTCTTGCCATTTCCATTTCCATTTCTATTGTCTCTGCAAGAGCCAACTACAGCATCAAGGTAGTCTCCGCCTCCAACTGATACGAAACTGCCGGTTCCTCTGCACTCTATCACAGTCGCATAACATAGTGCTTGCAATACATCGCTACTAAATTTGCATGATGAGAGGAGTTTTTCCATCATCTTAACCTCCTGTTTAGTAAGCTGTGAGCAGTTACTGCTCTCTGCTTGCTGCTTATTGCTATCTATCCTCTTTACTCAATCAAGGTATAGGAAAAATTTTTATTCAATAGGAATTTTTCTCCTGTTTTTATCTATATGTTTGACAGCTAAGCTACCAATCTCCCCTCCAAACATAGGCTATTTTATGAGATTTTAGGGTAGCTGCTGCACCTAACACATTAATAATACAGCAATATATATGCCAACAACTGCCGGTAGAAATAGAGATGCTCTGCGGCTCAAGTGAACAAAGACTTTTCCCGTAGAAATGGTAGGAATATTGACACAGAATCGGCGTATAAGCGTCGAGAGCTACCCTCTAAGCGTCAAAATATTGACACTTATTTTGGTCGATTCTGGCGATAACTTTTTTAATTATTTTGGTTTTACAGCGATGAAGTTTTGAAGCAGCTTCTTCCCCGATGCAGTCAAGATAGACTCCGGGTGAAATTGGACTCCCTCCAGCGGATACTCCCGGTGTCTCAAGCCCATGATCTCGTCATCGGCAGTCCAGGCGGAGACTTCCAGTTCGGCAGGCACGGGCTCCTCCACAATTAGCGAGTGATAACGGGTGGCTTCGAAAGGATTCGGTAAACCGGCGAAAACCCCTTTGCCATCGTGATGAACCGGCGAGGTTTTGCCATGCATCAATCGCTTTGCCCGCACCACTTTCCCTCCAAACGAAGAGGCAAGGCACTGGTGTCCCAGACAAACGCCGAGAATGGGTATTCGACGGTGGAACTGCCGTATGACCTCATTCGAGATGCCGCCGTCGGCCGGAGTTCCCGGCCCCGGCGAGATCACAATTCTCGATGGGTGGAGGCTGGTTATTTCATCGAGAGTGATCTTATCATTGCGGTAGACCACCATCTCTTCGCCGAGCTCACCCAACAATTGGACCAGATTATAGGTGAAAGAATCGTAGTTATCGATTATTACAATCATTCTTTAATTCATCCGTATTTAGCTATTATGGTGACTCTCTTTCCCTTCAGCAACGATGATCGCCTTTTCCATCGCCTTTAGCTTATTGAGGGTTTCCTGATACTCGGCGAGCGGATCGGAATCGGCCACGATCCCCGCTCCGGACTGAAGATAGACGGTATCTCCCTTCATCACAATGGTGCGGATGGTGATGCAAGTGTCCATGTTTCCCGTGAAATCGAAGTAGCCCACAGCGCCGGCATAGGGACCGCGCCTCGTCTTTTCTAACTCGGCGATGATCTCCATTGCCCGAATCTTGGGCGCTCCGGAGACGGTGCCTGCGGGGAAGGAGGCTCGAAGCAAGGAGAAGGCATCCTCTCCGGGATTGAGTCTCCCTTCCACCGCCGAGACGATGTGGCTTACATGGGAGTATTTTTCAACCCCCATCAGCTCTGGCACCTTCACCGTGCCGTACTGGCAAACACGCCCCAGGTCATTTCGGGCCAGGTCCACCAGCATCACATGCTCCGCTCGCTCCTTGGGATCGGCCAATAGCTCCGTGGTTAGGGAGAGGTCATCCTCCTCGTTTTGTCCCCGCGGACGAGTGCCGGCGATGGGCCGGGATTTGGCATGCTCTCCATCTAACTTTACCAGCATCTCCGGGCTGGAGCCGATGAGTTGAAACTGGCCGAAATTAAAATAAAACATGTAAGGCGATGGATTGACCATGCGCAGTGCCCGATAGATATCGAAGGGTTTGGCGCTTGTCTTTCGCCGCAGCCGTTGCGAGAGCACGATCTGGATAGCATCTCCAGCAGCGATGTATTCCTTGGCGGTACTGGCCATCCTTGCAAACTCCTTCTTGCTGAAGTTGGAAGCGAGTTGCCCATTGTCTGAAAGTTTAGAGTTTAGAGGTTGGAGTTTTGAGGCCTCCCCCCTCCCCCCTCCTCGATACTCCTGTGGCAGTGGCTCGGTGAGTCTATCGACGATTGCCTCTATCTCGGATACAGCCTGATTGTACGCCATGTCGACATCGTCATCCACATAGGTATTGGCGATGATCTTCATTTTATGTTGCACATGGTCGAAAACCAGCATAGTGCTGGTGAATAGAAAGAAGCAATCTGGCAGGCCGAGTTCATCATAGGGGCACTGCGGCACCTCCTCGAAGAAATTGACGATATCATATGCCAAATAGCCAACAGCGCCGCCGCAGAAAGGAGGAAGCCCAGGTATCCTGATCGCCGCTCGTTCCGCTATGATCTCTTGGATCAAATGCAATGGGTCTCGGCCTTCCAGGGCTATTTCCTGATCGGTTGAACCACGGTGAATGATTGCCCGATTGCCCTTGCTCTCCAAGCTGAGAGAGTGTCCCAGTCCCATGAACGAGTATCGCCCAAGGTTCTCTCCGCTCTCCACGCTTTCGAGAAGAAAGGTTGGCGGTGACTGGCCGAGCTTGAGGAAGACAGACACTGGAGTGTCTATATCGGCAGGGAGCTCCCGACAGATCGGGGTCAGCCCCCCCCTTTTCGGGCTTTTTGCCGAAAGAGTTTTAAATCAGGGAAATATTTACCGGTCATCGTGCGAATTTCCTCACCAAGTGCGAATTGCCTCACCAAAAATCGATATAAAATTATATCCTTGCCTTACATAAAAATCCACACAAAACTAAATGTAGATAGCCAACACATGTGACCCTTTTTCCGCAAATAAAAACGACCCCTCCTTTTTTTTATTATTTAACCTTTTTCAACTGTAACTACTCAGGTACATTTTCTTTATCCCCCTCTTTGGTAAAGAG
>JAJOKM010000089.1 GCA_021129835.1 Thermodesulfovibrionales bacterium
TAACTGATAACTGGCAACTGATAACTGATAACTGATAACTATCCTTTATAACCGTGAACCTGAGTAGTTGCCACTGATATATGCCTGATCAAGCATCTTACTTTACTTCTACTGATGCCCCTTCTGCCTCGAGTTTTTCCTTTATTGCCTCTGCTTCCTCTTTAGTGACATCTGTTTTAACGGGTTTTGGCGCTCCGTCTACTAGATCTTTTGCCTCTTTAAGCCCAAGCCCTGTTAACTCCCTCACCATCTTAATTACCTGGATCTTCTTTTCTCCTACAGATGAAAGAATTACATCAAAGCTCGTCTTCTCTTCCTCTACTGGCGCAGGAGCACCTGTCACTGCAGCAGCAACTGCAGGCGCTGCTGCTGTGACTCCGTATCTTTCTTCAAACTCCTTAATAAACTGTGACATATCAAGAACAGTCATATTATCGATAAAACTAAAGACATCTTCCTTTGTAACAGCCATTTTCCCTCCTCTCCGTTGTCGCACAGGCTGGAAGCCTGCGACACCACAATTTTAAAAGCAGTTATCTACTTTTTACGTGCCTCTTATCTCTTTTTTATTCTTTGCTGCCTCTAATACATAAGCAAATTGTAAAATGGTAGCACTCAATGCACTACCCAGTTTTGCTGTTGTCGCCTGCAATGTCCCGGCTAATATGCCGAGAAGAACCTCTCTCGGTGGAAGTTTTGACAAGGACGTAATCTCATCAACCGAGTAAAGCCTTCCTTCAATAACACCGCTTTTTATCTTAAATTTATCGTTTTTGTTAGCATATTCAATTGTTTTTTGGGTTGCAGCAATCGGGTCACCGAAACTAAAGGCTATACCTGTAGGACCTATAAAAAATTCTTTTGCCAGCTCTGCATCGGTTCCCTTTGAGGCAATACTGCTTAGCGTATTTTTGACAACCTTATACTCTACGCCAACTTCCTTTAGCAATCTTCTTAGCTCCGTAATCTCTGCAACTGTAAGTCCCTTATGCTCGGTAAGAACAACAGCCTTTGATTTAGAAAACTTCTCTGCCAGTTCAGTTACCTGTTGAGATTTCTTTTCTTTGGTAATCATTGCCCTCCTCTTTTAAATTCCAAAACTCATTAGAAATTAGGCTATAGTGCATATGTATGTATCTACTTTGAATTAGCCTGGAATTAAAAAATTCTTAACTCTTGACCGATAACCGATATGATACTTGATTAATCTACATCGGTTTTAATCTCGCGACGTCAATTTTAAAACCAGGACCCATAGTAGAAGATACCACAATCTTTTTTATATATTTCCCCTTTGATGTTGCTGGTTTTGCCTTAATGACTGACTTTAAAACAGCTAATACATTCTCCACTAGATTCTTCTCAGCAAAGGAGATCTTTCCAGCGGGCAGATGCACAATTCCCTTTTTTTCTACTCTATACTCTATCTTGCCTGCCTTTATCTCCGCTATAGCCTTTGCAACATCAAAAGTGACCGTCCCAAGCTTGGGATTAGGCATAAGACCTCTTGGGCCAAGTATCTTGCCGAGCCGCCCAACTAAACCCATCAAATCAGGCGTAGCCACTGCCTTATCAAATTCAATCCAGCCCTTCTGGATTTTCTCTGCAATCTCTTCTGCCCCAACATAATCAGCGCCAGCTTCTATAGCTTCCCTTTCCTTCTCTCCCTTTGCAAAGACCAAAATCTTAACCTTCTTCCCGGTTCCATATGGAAGAACTACTGTTCCTCTCACCATCTGGTCGGACTTTCTCGGGTCGACACCAAGGTTTATCGCTATATCAACTGTTTCATCAAATTTAGCAAATGAATTTTCTTTAACCAGAGTAATTGCCTCTTCCATGGAATATATTTTATTTAGATCAATTTTTGATTTTATATCTCTAAGCTTTTTGCCCATTTTTATCCCCCCAACGGCATAATACGTATTGTCAAAAAACTTTTGACTATTTTCCTCTGCCACACAATGCTAAAAGCAGATATTTACTTTTTACTTGCCTCCTCCCTTTTGACGGCACAGACAGTCACTTTGCTCTACTCATGTTTCCACTCCCATGCTTTTCGCAGTTCCCGTGATTATATTGATCGCAGATTCGATGGAATCGGTATTTAGATCAGGGAGTTTTGTTTTTGCTATTTCTTCGATCTGGGCGTTAGTCAACACCCCAACCTTATCTTTATTCGGAACGCTGGAACCTTTAACAATACCTAATGCCTTCTTAATTAGTTCGGATGCAGGCGGCGTCTTGAGAGCAAAGGTAAATGACCTGTCATTATAAACATTTAAAACAACAGGAAAAAGGGTATCTGCCATGTTCTTGGTTTGGGCATTAAATTGCTTGCAGAATTCCATAATATTGATCCCATGCGGACCAAGCGCAGGCCCAACAGGTGGCGCCGGGTTAGCCTTTCCCGAAGGTATTAAAAGTTTAACTTGTGCTATAATCTCTTTTTTCCTGGGCATTTATCTCCTCCGTTCGCACTCTGCAATATGTATTTGCACTATATTTATACCTAAATTGAGCGATCCTTGACTACACCTATGCCACCCTGATTATGCCCTTTCTACCTGTGAAAATAAAAGTTCCACAGGTGTCAGTCTGCTAAATATGCTAACCATAACACGCAATCTATCGTGATCCATATCAACTTCATCAACACAACCGACAAAACTGCTGAAGGGGCCATCAATTATCCTCACATTTTCGCCTTTTTTAAACCGACTCTCTGTTGCTGCTATAGGCCCTTTTTCGATTTGCTGCAATATTATTTCGACTTCTTCAGGGAGAAGTGGAACAGGCTTAGCTCCTCCAACAAAGCCAGCAACTCGAAAGGTGTTCTTAACAAGGTGCCATGTTTCATCATCTATTTCCATTTCTACCAATATATATCCTGGGTAAAACTTTCTGTCAACCTCTTGCCTTTTTTTTTCTTTCAGTTCTATAACCCTCTCCGTAGGAATAAGTATTCTTGCAATTTTATTCTCAAGTCCTTCTATTTTAGCCTTCTCTTCTATAGAGGTTTTGACCTTTTCTTCAAAACCCGAATATGTATGAATAATGTACCAGTTTTTAGCCATATTTTTAACCTATAAGTAGTCTAATTATATAGGAGAGTCCTATATCAACAGTTCCCAGAAAAAATGCGGCAAATATCGCTGCCATAACAACAACCCATGAAGAGCTGATAAGTTCACTCCTGGTGAGGTAATGAACCTTTTTCATCTCAACACTTGTTTCGGCTAAAAAACCCTTTATCCTCTTAATCATTTCCTCTTAGATCCTAAAATAGCAGCAGGCCAGGAGGGACTTGAACCCCCATCCCTCGGATTTGGAGTCCGACGCTCTGTCCGTTAGAGCTACTGGCCTATGTTTTAAAAAATCCAGGGCACAAATCACGATTTTCGATCTGAAACTCAACAATTTATGCCCTCGTCTCCCTGTGTACCGTATGTTTTATGCAATTCCTGCAGTATTTCTTCCTCTGGAGTTTGTCTGGAGTATTTCTTTTGCTTTTCGTACTCGAATAATTTCTATTCTTGCAGCTTGTGCATTGAAAAAGTATTATCTCCCTCATATCTTACCCCAACACCCCTGTAACTACACCAGCGCCTACCGTCCTTCCACCCTCTCTT
>JAJOKM010000093.1 GCA_021129835.1 Thermodesulfovibrionales bacterium
TATCTATCAATAAAAAGTTGCGGCAAAGACTTCCTCAGGGGTTGTTATGCCTCTTTTAATCAACTCTGCGCCATGAGAAAACATTGTCTTCATTCCCTGCCCTATAGCAAGCTCTCTGACTTCTGAGGCATTTGCCTTTTTCATAATAAGCTTTCTTATCTTGTCATCTATAAAAAGAAACTCAAAAAGCCCTGCCCTGCCTTTATATCCAGTCAATGAGCAATTACTGCATCCGCTGCCTCTGAAATATTTATTAATGGTAACATTATTAGCCTCAAATGTTGATATCATATCGTCAGTCAACCTGACCTCCACGCGGCAGTTATCGCAGACCTTTCTGATCAATCTCTGTCCGACAACAAGGAGCAGGCTGCTCGAGAGGAGAAATGGTTCTATCTCCATCTCTATAAGCCGCGCTATAGCCGTTGGGGCATCGTTTGTATGGAGTGTCGTGAGCACCAGATGCCCGGTAAGGGATGCCTGAATAGCCGTCTTGGCCGTCTCTTCATCCCTTATCTCTCCTACTAACATAACATCCGGGTCTTGTCTTAAAAATGTCTTGATTGCGTTAGCAAAGGTGACGCCGGCAGGAGGATTAACCTGAACCTGGGCTATGCCGTCTATACGGTATTCGATCGGCTCTTCAATGGTGACTATGTTTATTGCCTCGCTTTTGATGTCAAGGATTGAGGCATAAAGGGTGGTGGTCTTTCCGCTGCCTGTTGGACCGGTAACGATGACAATTCCGTTAGGCGACCTTAAGACCTTCCTTAGCACGGCGCGGTCTGCCTCTTCGATGCCGATGGCAGCTAAACTTAATATTGACTCTGACCTGCTCAATAGCCTTAATACCGCCTTTTCGCCCCCTGCTGCCGGGATTGAAGAGACCCTTATATCAACTGTCTTTGTCCCGAACTGGACATTTATTCTGCCATCCTGAGGTCTTCTCGTCTCTGCCACATCCATCTCCGCCATTACCTTTATGCGCGCAATGACTACCTCGAGAAGCCTTCGGTTAAGTTTTTTTACTATTTTTAACTGACCATCCATCCTGAACCTGACTATCAAATCAACGCCAACCCCCTCAATATGTATATCGCTTGCGCCATCCCTTATAGCGTTCATTATAAGCTGGTTTACGAGCTTTACCACGGGGGCGTCATTGTGAGATCCACTCAGTATGTCATAATCATCGGTGATGGCGCTTTCATCTGAGAGGGCAAGATTAAGGTCTTCCTCAAACATATGAGAATACCTTTCGGACATCTCCAGAATCTCCTTTTGCGGGACATATATAAAAAGCCCTCTTTGACTGCTGCGCATCGCTAAGTAAGACGCCTTCTTAATCCCTTCATCAGAGCTCACCAGAAAGTTAATCCTCCCTTCTGACAACTGGAGGGGAAAAAAGTCTGAGCGGTCAGGAAATCTCTTATAAAACGTCATAACCAGATCGGGGAGACTCTGGGGATCGCACTCTATCCCCAGAGAGCCTGATGACTCTCCGGAAGGCCCATTCTTTCGGGGTTCGGTGAACTTATTCGTCATCTTCGTCGTCGTCGATTCTAAAGATTTCGGGAATTTCATAACTATTACCTTCGCCATCCATGATTTTATTGATTTCAGGGACTTCAGGCTGGATATCTTTTGTTTCTTCTTCTCCCCGATCGAAGTCGGGGACATGTTTTTCGAAGAGCTTTCTTCTTTCTCTCGTCAACTCTTCAATAATAGTCTCGTCACACCTTATTATTGTCGTTGTTATAAAGACCATCAGGTTTGTCTTTTCCTCTGTCGTCTCTTCTGCACGAAAAAGCCGTCCCAGGATGGGTATGTCGCCCAGCAGAGGCACCCTTCTCTCGATGTCTCGGTCATCCTCTCGCATGAGACCACTTATCACGATGGTGGTGTTATCCCTGATCTTTACCTTCGTCTCTGTGCTTCTCGTAAGGGTTACAGGCGCAATAATCTCGTCAGCGAGCGGCACAACACTTTTGATCTCCTTATAGACATTAAGCAAGATAGTCTCTTCATCGATGACATGGGGGAGTATCCTCAGCTTAATTCCCACATCTCGGTATTCAAATGTCTGGATGAGTCTGTCGTCTACAACCCTCTCGCCTACCAGAAATGGACGGGTCTCACCCACGAAGACTTCTGCCGCTTCATTGTCGAGGGTGAGCAGTTGCGGCTTCGAAAGAATATCTATCTCTGCCACTCTCCTGAGTGCGCTCACAAGGGCGCCCAGGGTCGGGAATCTTACACCCTCAAAGGTTATCATATTGCCAAGAATGCTGAGAGCAAGCCCCTCGGGCAATGCCTTAATGTCTGGCGGCTGTCCCTGCAGCAGAGGCGCCTTAAAACCGATCAAGTCTCTCCCTAAAAATGCCCCTGCGCCGACAAGATCTTCTTCGCCCCCCCCTATAATCCATTCTACTCCAAACTTTTCTGCCTTCTCCAGTGTCGTCTCGAGTATCAGGACTTCAACAAAGATCTGATGTCTCTCGATATCGAGTCTTTCGATTAATGCTTTAACCTGCGCATATAAAACGGGGTCAGCAACCACTGATATTGTATTGGTCGCTTTGTCAGCGGCTATCGCTATCGTCTTTTCAGCTCCTCCGCCTCCATGTCCTGCCTTCATCGCTGGAAATAAGGTATTTAAAACCCTTTGCATGTCCTCAGCCTTGGCATACTTCAGTTCAAAAACCCCTGTGGTGACTGTAGCCTCTAATAAGACATCCGTTTCGGAGACTATCCTTTTTACAGTAGCGATATCTTCGGGAAGGGCAGCCACAATCAGACTATTTGAGATCCTGTCAGCCATAAAGACCGGTCTAACCCTCTGATGTCGAACCGCTGCCAATTCACCAAAAAATGCCCGTACAGTACCCAAAAATTCGGTAGCGGTAGCATACCTAAGCGGAATAACTTCTATAGTCACCCCTTCGCCCATTAAGATTAAAGTTTCCAGTACATCAGAGATCTTTCTGACATACCTTGCCCTATCTTTTACCGCAACTGCATTTATCGCACCTATAGCGACGACCCTTCCTGTCTCTGACCTCAATAGATTTAAAAAACCGATGACCACATTTACATCAATATTTTCTAACTGTATGACTGTGACGACCTGCCTACCTTCATCTGCCACCCTAATATCCTCTACAGTCTCCTTATGAATAAATGGGAATCTCGGTGCTCTCGGTTGACTCGTAATATAAATTATGTCATTTTCGATCATCGATTCGAGATTATTGAGATGTAAAACCGTAAAGAACATCTCCATGATCTCCGCCTCTGTAAAGTCCTTTTTTGCTCGTATCGTTACCGTCCCTATGATGTCGCGAGGGTTATAGACAATGTGTATCCCGGTGTACTCCGATACAAAGTCTATAAAATCACGCAACTCCATATTCTGAAAGTTTATCCCCGCCTCTGCCCTAAGCGGTGACAGCAGTGAGGAGTGATGAGTGAGGAGTGATGAGTGAGGAAAAAGCAAAAAAATACAAATAAGTGTTGTCAGAATTTTTAATCTAATTGCCTGTTTTTCACTCATTAATTGTCTTTTACTCAT
>JAJOKM010000135.1 GCA_021129835.1 Thermodesulfovibrionales bacterium
AAGAAGTCTCATGGTAAGTGGTGTCAGGTCTTGACATGTGACATAACCATTATTACCCTGTGTCTCAGGCTGTTTTTTTCCTCATTTATGTCACATGTCAAGACCTGACACCACTTACTCTCAGGGGAGGCATCTTCACCGCTGCATTTTGTGTTTATTTTTCGAATACGAGAAATAGCCATTCATTTTTGTTATATTGTTAAATATGAAACATGTTTTAAATGGTCATTTTTATAATCTGAGTTGTGGAAACTTATCCTTTGATGGAGTAATCGAAGAACTAATCAGATACATGGCTGAAAAGCCGGAGAAATTTTATGAGATTATCGTTGGTTGTGATTCTCCCTCTGGCATAGAGCCTCATTTTCCAGTAGCTGTCGTTATCTTGAGGACTGGCGAAGGCGGGAGATTTTTTCTTAAAAAAATAAACTATTCCGCCTCGTCAAAAAAGAAGAAGTTTTATAATTGGTATCAGAGGGTTATGGAAGAGGTCTTGCTGTCTTGCCAGTTAGCTTCGTGTTTACGGGAGGAGATGGAGAAAAAGATACGGGCGCAGTCTAATTCTTTCGATTGGCAATTTCGCTATGTCCACGCTGATGTCGGCAATCATGGTCAGACTAAAGATATGGTCAGAGAGGTGGTCGGGCTGATTCGAGGAACTGGCTTTGAGCCAAAAATAAAACCAGAGGCTTATGTAGCATCAATAGTTGCCGATAGATATACATGACGAATTATACGCTGGTTTACAGTAAGTGGTGTCAGGTCTTGACATGTGACATAACCATTATTATCCTGTGTCTCAAGCTGTTTTTTTCCTCATTTATGTCACATGTCAAGACCTGACACCACCCACGAGTTTTTCCTGCTCACGAGTTTGTCAATAAGAGAAAAAATCGAGATGAATAACAATAGGTTCCATTTTCCATCAATAAAGATAGGGATTGTAGGTGGTGGGCAGTTGGGGAAGATGATGGTGCATAAGGCCAGGAAAATGGGTTTTTATGTCACAGTTTTAGACCCAACACCTGACTGCCCTGCTGCTCAGGCTGGAGCTGAACAGATTGTCGGGAGTTTTTATGATGAAGACAGATTGAGAGAATTGGTCGAGCATAGTGATGTGACTACTTATGATATCGAACATACGGACACAAAAGTCTTGCAAGGATTAGCCGAAGAAGGAAATAAAATTTATCCCTCTCCAGTCCTGTTAGAGACTATTCAGGATAAATTAAGACAGAAGGATATGTTAAATAAAGGCAGCATCCCTACTGCAAGACATGAAAAGGTAGATAGATTCGACACCTCTTGCCTTGGGAAATTCGGGTTTCCAGTTGTTCAAAAGGCCCAAAAAGGGGGGTATGACGGCAGAGGGGTTGTCGTGATTAAGAACGGAGATAATTTAGAGAGTATAATCAGGAGTGAATCGTTTATTGAAGAGTTTATCGACTTTGAGAAGGAATTAGCGATCATGGTAGCAAGGGGCATTGATGGAGAGATTCGATGTTATCCCGTTACTGAAATGTTTTTTGATGAAAGGGCCAATATCTGTGATATGGTGGTCGCTCCAGCAAGGATCGAAAAAGAGATAGAAGAGGAGGCAAGGAGGGTCGCGATTAGATGCGTAGAGGTACTTGACGGAGTGGGTATCTTCGGAATAGAGATGTTTTTAACCAGGGATAAAAGGGTTTTAGTTAACGAGATTGCCCCGAGACCGCATAACTCCGGGCATTATACGATAGAGGCATGTCTAACCTGCCAATTTGAACAGCACATCCGTGCAATAACTGGATTGCCTCTCGGCTCGACCAGACTGCTCTGTCCTGCAGTAATGGTAAATCTCCTCGGGGAGGAAGGGCATCATGGACATCCTGCTATTGAAGGATTAGCTAAGGCCTTATCTGTTGAGGGACTCTCCTTTTATTTTTATGGAAAAAAGACAACGCTGCCGTTTAAGAAGATGGGGCATATAACGATCTTAGATGAAAATTTAGGGCGGGCTATCGAAAAGGCTAAAGAGGTCAAAGATTTTTTGAGAGTAAAGGCAGAGGTGAATGCATGAAGAGACCATTGGTTGGGATTATTATGGGTAGTGATTCTGACCTGCCAATAATGAAGGAGGCTGCGGAGATATTGGAGGATTTTGATATAGGATATGAGATTACTATAGTCTCAGCACACAGAACACCCGAAAGGATGTTCAGATATAGTAAGGATGCAGAGGGGAGGGGACTCGAAGTAATAATCGCCGGGGCGGGCGGGGCCGCACACCTGCCAGGGATGGTGGCTTCGCTCACCTCCTTGCCGGTGATAGGGGTTCCAGTAAAGACCTCATCTCTGCAAGGTCTCGACTCCCTCTTGTCGATTGTACAGATGCCAGTGGGAATACCAGTTGCTACTGTAGCAATAAATAATGCAAAAAATGCTGGGATTTTAGCGGCAACGATCTTAGGGATAAAATATGACGACCTTAGAGAGAAGGTCAAAAAGTACAAAAAGGGATTAGAAGGGATGATAATCGAAAAGGCGGATGCCCTTGAAGAACTCGGATACGAAAGGTATACCGGTTGAAGCATGAGATTTGTTGTTGCCACGCCATTGTCCATCAAAGAGGGCGCCGATATTATACGGAAAGGCGGTTTAGTCGCCTTTCCTACAGAGACCGTGTATGGGCTTGGGGCAGATGCCCTGAATCCAGAGGCATCTGCCAGAATATTTAAAGCAAAGAACCGTCCAGAATTTGACCCCTTGATAGTTCACATAGCCGGTCTCTCCTCGTTAGAGAAACTCTGCCTTTCCGTAGATGAAAGGGCCAAGAGGCTTATTAATAAGTTTTGGCCCGGCCCCCTTACCCTTGTGCTGCCAAAATCAGAAATAGTGCCTGATATTGTGACTGCAGGACTCCCAACAGTCGCTATACGGATGCCTGCTCACCCCATAGCCTTAGAACTCATCAAAGAGGCTGGTGTTCCGATAGCCGCTCCGAGTGCTAACCCTTTTGGATACATAAGCCCCACAACGGCATGGCATGTAAGAGAACAATTAGGCGAGAGAGTCGACCTGATACTTGACGACGGAAGATGCACTGTCGGCGTGGAATCCACAATTATAAAGCTTGCAGAAGGGGCTATCCTCTTAAGGCCAGGAGGGGTAACCATCGAGGAGATAGAAGAGGTGATCGGGAGGGTCGAAATACCGTCAAACAACCTCACAAAGTTAGAAGCACCAGGGCAGTTGCAACGCCACTACTCTCCTATGACCCCTTTAAAGATACTCGGAGACAAGAGTTCTAAGATTCAGTCGAAAATCCCGAGAGGAAAGAGGGTAGGACTTCTGGCATTTACACCTCCAAAAGCGGACCCATCCCGCCAGGCATATGCTATGGTAGAGGTTCTCACGCCTTCGGGAGACCTAAAGGAGGCAGCGCTAAATCTTTTTTCCTGCCTATATAGACTTGATAAGGCCGGATTAGATATTATACATGTGGAGCCTTTATTAGAGGTTGGACTCGGAATGGCAATTATGGATAGACTAAAAAGGGCAGCCGGAAACTGTAAGCTGTAAGC
>JAJOKM010000180.1 GCA_021129835.1 Thermodesulfovibrionales bacterium
CTCTTGATATTTTATCGCTTTGCCTGCTTTTTGGACACTTACCGAGAATTGCTGCAAAAACAGATTGACATATTAAGAGGTATCAGAGTATGATAAACTATCCGTTGTGGTTTTGAGCACAATTTGCAATTTTGAGAAAAAAAGAGGCAGGAAGCAACAAAGGTTAGACCCTTGATAGCATTAGCTTTAGAGCGTGTAGCGCCCATAGCTCAGATGGATAGAGCGTCGGACTACGAATCCGTAGGTCGGGGGTTCGAATCCTCCTGGGCGCGCCACTAAAATCAGCGCCGACTGCCATTTTGGAACTGCTTGACGGATGTCGTGAAAGATTTTATAATTAAAGCGGATGGATATCCGCAATCCGTAAAAAAAGGGGGACCAGAAAGCCTCAAGACTTTCTGGGGATATAGTATCGCTCAATTTAAGGTTAACTAAGGACCGTTTAAAGCAATGAAAATATATTCATTTCAAATCCTACTTAGTCTTTCTGCATTTCTTCTTTTTAGCCTGTCTTCGGTCTCGGCAGCGGTGAATGAAGTCAGAGGGGATCGCAATTCCGGATATGTAATACATGTAGTAAGAGAATGCGATACACTGTGGGAGATAGCTGAAGAAAAACTAAAAGATCCATTCCTCTGGCCTGAACTCTGGAAGGCGAATCCAGAGATAAGAGATCCTGACCTGATATTTCCGGGGCAGGAGATAAGAATTCCCGAAATCGCAATACCTGTAGAGATCCCTGTGGAAGTGCCTGTAGAGATCCCTGTAGCGGTGCCTGTAGAGGTTCCTGAGCTTGAAGATAGATATCTCGTTTCGAGAGAAGTCTTTCTGCAGAGTGGTTACATTGCTGAGGACAGAAATAGTATTGTAGGCCGGATATTAGGGTCGCCAGAGCGGAGAACGCTTATGGGGCAAGGGGATTATCTGCATATAGATACTATTAAACCGGCAGAAATAAATGATAAGTTTTACATAATAAGGGCGCCAGAACGAGTCATCCATCCGGTGACAAATGACTTTCTTGGCTATCTGATCATGATTGACGGCATAATTCAGGTAGTTGGCGAAGACAATGGCACCAAAAGGGCCATTGTCTTAGAATCGTATAGGGAGATTACGACTAAAAACATGCTCGTGGACTTCTACTACATTGAATTACCAATCGAACCCGTGAGGGAGAGAAGGCCTTCTATCGATGGCGCTATAGTAAGGGTCGCGTGCAATCATGCTATGGTAGGCGCTACAGATATAGCCTATCTTGACATGGGCGCAGATGATGGCGTTAGGATTGGGGATCTCTTTGATATAATCACCAGCGAAAGACCACATGTCATTATTGGAGAAGTTCAGATAATACGCAAAGAAGGCAGAACATCTGTGGCAATGGTAAGAAAGTCTAGTAAAGAGATTAAGGCCGGCGATCTATTTAGAAATTAAAATTATCAGGTTGATTGAGGGTTTACCCCTCAAAGTTAGAAGCAGCTTGAATTAAAATTAAGGAGGAGACGAGATGTTTATCAGGAAAAGATTTGCGATGCTTGCTTTAGCAGTACTTATAATGTTTGTCGTGAGTGCATGTGCTCTCCACCGCCATCACTATGAGGGAGCTTTAGCTGGCATGGGAATAGGCGCCGTAGCAGGGGCGCTTCTCGATGATGAGAATCGCTGGCGTGGCGGGGTGATTGGCGCTGCGATTGGAGCGATAGCGGGCGCAACACTTACCGATATAGCAGTCCGTGGTTCAAGAGAAGCTGCTATGTCAGGCAGATCGGTCGAATATAGAACAGAGGATGGGCGTGGTATATATCACGCACAACCGCGGGGCGAGTTCTTTCATCCTGACCCACACACTAAATGCAGGATGGTACATGAAAGGGTATGGGAAGATGGTGTCCTTGTGAAAGATGTTATAAGGGAAGTCTGCATGCCTATGTGATTTCAGGATTATTAAAGCTGTTAATTAAATAATTTGCATCTTTAATATGGACAGAGATTGACATTTGTAAAAATTCAGGTTAGTCTAAGCCCGAAAAGTTAGATTTGTAAAGGCTAAAATGCTTGACTACGCAGATTAGGAGTAATGAATATCATACCAGGAGGTAGAAAGAGATGAGGGTATTAGTTTTGGGAGGTGGGAGTGTCGGCACCATGTTTGCTAATCGGATGAGAAAGGCGTTCAGTAAAGATGAAGTAGAGATCATAGTACTGGAGAGAAGCGAAAAACATATCTACCAACCAGCTTTTACACTGTTAGTTTTTGATTTAGAAGATCAAAAAAATATAATCAGACCAACAAAAGATTTATTTTTTGAAGGTATAAACCTGATTATCGATGAGGCAACCAAGATAGATCCTCAGAACAATAAAGTGGCCACTAAGAGACATGGTGAAATCTCTTATGATTATCTTGTCATTGCCACAGGCGCTACTTTTAATCTTGATGAACCAGAAGGAATCAAAGAGGGACTTGAGAAGGGGAAGAATGTCTTCAGCTTTTATGATATGGAGGGGGCATTGAAGTTGGGAAAAGCACTAAAAGATATAGATGGCGGAACTATAGTTTCGTCGTTATGCGACCTGCCCATAAAATGCCCTGCTGCTCCTATAAAGTTCATTTTAATGGCAGAAGACATGATGAGGGCCAGAGGCATAAGAGATAAATTTAAATTTGTTTTGACCTCTCCTCTTCCTCAGGCCTTCTCGAGAGAGCCTTATGCCAGCAAAATAGATGAAATCTGTCGCCGAAGAGGTGTAGAAGTGGTATCTAACTTCTCTCCTGGGGAGGTTGATCACGAAAAAGGGGTATTAAGAGATTATTCAGGAAAAGAGGTCGAGTTTGATTTGCTCTCTCTTGTGCCTTCTCTCGAAGGAGAAAATGTTGTCCAAGGCTCTGAAGACGTAGGCGACGCTGTTGGGTGGGTATCCTGTGACAAACACCACATGGTGAATAGAACGTTTAGTAATATTTATGGAATTGGCGATGCATCTGACTTTCCGACATCGAAGACGGCCTCAGGCGCGAGGAAACAAGCAGCGATATTAACAGAGAGGATGAAGGAAATAGTGAGAGGTGAGAAGCCTGCAGCTACATATGATGGCCATATCATCTGCCCTATCCTTACGAGGGACAAAAGGGTTATATTTGCAGAGTTTAATTACACCGAAAGCATATCTCCATCCCTCGAAAGCTATGTTAATTGGGTGGTGAAAGTGTATATGCTCAGGTCTCTTTATTTTAATCTTATGCTTCCAGGATTAGTATAAATCGTTAGTTAGACGGATAAATGAAAAAAATGTTTTAGCAAGGAGCAATAAATATGGCAGAGAAACTCATGGTTAGTTCGACAAATGGCAACGAGAAAATGGCTATGCAGATCGACGAGATATATACCAAACTCAATGCAATCGAGAGTTTTATGGCGGATTTAACCCCAGCCATAGAGAAGATATCTAAAGACACCATGCCGACCATAGGAGAGTTGAGGGAGAGGTATGAGAGGGACGAGACCCT
>JAJOKM010000010.1 GCA_021129835.1 Thermodesulfovibrionales bacterium
TTTATGAAGCGCCTAAAGTTACCGAGGAGAAGGCATCCTTATAAGGGCATGGCAGACAGGGAATTAAGTATAATAAGTATTAATAACGTACACGGAGGAGGGTTATATGTCTGGGAAGAAGGTGCTTATATGTGTGGATGGCTCTGATAATGCTTTAAAGGGTGTAAAGGTTGCTGGACGCACTGACAGCAAAGGAGTGGAAAAGTTTACACTGCTCCAAGTGGTAGAGACGCCTGCCACGCGCCACTATTTCGACCTTGCGGCTGAGCATGTCTCACGAAGGGATATGGGTGAACTTCTGGCAAAACAGTTTGAGCAAGCCAAGGTGGATTCTGAGAGCTATCTCAAGGAGGCAAAGGATGCATTGATAGAAACAGGAGTGCCTGCTGAGAAGATAGAGGTAAAGATGAGACCAGGTAGGCCAGCAGAGGAGATAATGGCAGAGGCTGAAGAGGGCATGTATGATGAGATCTATATCGGTAGGAGGGGGCTCGGAAAGATAAAGGAGTTGTTTATTGGCAGTGTGAGTAAGGAAGTTTCACAGAGAGCGACAAAGAGCACCGTCGTGTTAGTATAACCTAAGGGGGAAAGCTCTATTTTCTAAGAAAGGAATAATAGGACTTTCCCCCTTAAACTTAGAGGTCTATGAAGGTCTGCGAGATCTTTGTAAGCATTCAGGGGGAGTCCACATATGCTGGGTTGCCATGCGTCTTTGTCAGAATGACAGGGTGCAACCTGAGGTGTGCATATTGTGATACAACTTACGCATACAGCGAAGGCTTGGAAATGTCTGAGGATGAAATATTTGAGTCTGTCAGTAGCTACAGGGTAAGGCTTGTCGAGATTACAGGTGGCGAGCCTCTGACGCAAAAGGGTGTCCTTATGCTGATAGAGAGATTCCTCAATAATCGCTTCGTCCTGCTTCTTGAGACAAATGGCAGCATGAGCATAAAAGATGTGGATAAAAGGGCGGTTATCATAATGGATGTAAAGACACCACGAAGCGGCATGTCTGCTGAAATGGATCTGCTCAATCTGAAATACCTTAAAGCTGATGACGAGGTGAAGTTTGTTGTTGTCGACAGAGAAGACTTTGAATGGGCAAGAAGTTTTATAGTAGATTACGGATTACTGGATAAATGCAAAGTCCTCCTGTCACCTGCCTACGGCATTTTGCCCCCAGAAGACCTCTCTAAATGGATAATTGATGAGAGATTGCCCGTCAGGCTCAACCTGCAGATACAGAAATACATTTATGGCAGCAACAGAAGGGGAGTATGATCAAAAAAATTGCTGCCATTTTTTTATAAACCGGGTTCTTTAACCCTGAAAGAGGGAGGAGGTCTTCATGGCTGATGTTATCGATTACAAGATTATTGGCAATGACATGCAGATTGTTGAGATCGAGTTAGACCCTGGAGAAGGTGTAAGGGCAGAGGCTGGTGCAATGATGTATATGACGAGTGGTATCGAGATGCAAACCTCTTCAGGTGGTGGACTGTTTAAAGGGTTCAAGAGAATGATTGCTGGAGAAAGTTTCTTTATTACTGCCTTTCTCCATAACGGAAGAGGGAAAGGACATGTCGCCTTTGGCGCTCCTTATCCAGGCAGGGTAATCCCTCTTGATTTGAGCAGACTTGGTGGCGAATTTTTGTGCCAGAAGGACGCTTTTTTGTGTGCTGCACAGGGTATCGAAATAGAGGTAGCCTTTACAAAAAAGATAGGGGCTGGTCTCTTCGGAGGCGAGGGCTTTATCCTGCAGCGTCTCGTAGGAAGTGGCATGGCATTTGTCCACGCAGGTGGAACTATTATCAAAAAAGAGCTTCAAGCTAACGAGACACTCCGCATAGATACAGGGTGCGTGGTGGCCTTTTCCACCTCCGTAAAGTATGACATTCAGTTCGTCGGCGGATTCAGGAATACACTCTTCGGAGGTGAAGGAATGTTTTTCACTAAGATGACAGGCCCTGGAACTGTCTATCTGCAAAGCCTTCCTTTTTCTCGATTAGCTGACCGTATCACAGCCGCATCACGTAGGTCGAAATAACTCCAGAAAGTTTTTCCACTGAATAAAGCAAGAGCAGGTGTCTGAGTTAAATAATCTGCCAGCTTGGCTGCTTTATTGCTTACTCTTGAGAAAGAAGCTCTCGCCAGTGATTTATGTGTCCTTGCTCATCAGCCGGGTCTTTTTCGACTGCCATTTTTGTCTCTTCATCAAACTCTACTGCTCGAAGCAGTTCACCATAATGATGAACTGCTTTGGTTTCTACCCAAATACCGGTCTTAAGAATTGTTTTCTTGCCAAGCAACCGAGAAGCGAGGCCTATTACAGACCCGACAATTCCGAATACAAACTGAAAACGACAGGGTTTAAAACCGTATTCAAAGAGCTTCACCTGAAAATCTTGGATATGAGTCATTTCATTGCACATGGCAGCAATCAGCGATCGATTTAGCTCGCTGTCTGATTTGTCAATCTGATACCTGTAGATATTGGCAGCCATTGTCTCCAGCTTATGGAGAGTAAGCAAGGCTTTTTTAATTGCCCTTTGTCGTTGTGGAGAAAAATCACGCCCCCTGATTTTTATATCTCCATTTTTTAGCTCAGGCCTTATTATGGAGATATCATAAGTTATCTGTTCAACAGAGCTTGTGATTGAGCTTGACATGCCCTCTCCTCCTTTATTTCTTTATTTAGTAGCCCAAAGGCCATGGATGTTACAGTACTCTCTAACAACGACTCCGGTTGCATCCTTTGGTATCCCGAATTCGACAACAGGCTTGTCGCCTGGGTTAAGGAATTTGCGCAGCTCTTTGCCGTCAACAATAACGCTTATCCACTCGATATAGTGCTTCGCCTCCATGGGATGCTCTACACTCCCTACTTTAATGCTGATGCCATGCTCGGTCTTTTCGACGACTGGCAGATGTTTCTCCCTGCCTTGTTCTTCTGTCTTTGCTGTCATAAGCTCCATCGGCTTTTTGCAGCATACAAGCGACTTTGCCCCGGAATGGATTACCTCGACTATGTTTCCGCATATGCTACATTTATAAATTTCGTAAAGACCTGTCTTTTCTTTGCAATTACAAGCAGCATCTGTCGTGGTCTTAGTATCCACTGCCTCTTCAGTCTTCGCTATCATGGCGCTCCCTCCTCAATATGTTTGGTTCTTCTCCAAAAAGTGTGGTTATCCACGGGTAGTGTAGCCCTTTATGGGCGTAATTAAATATCAAATTTATCTGCGGGTCGCAGTATAAAGCTCGCTCAAGACGAATTTTCTACAGATTTTTGGGTTCATATGTTCACGGGCATAAAGCCCTACACTACCATACTCGCAACCTTGAACCTGTTGTTTGGTCCTAACCGTGAACTGTGAACCTGTTTCAACCTTTTTTTACGGGCATAAAGCCCTACACTACCTAATCTCTACTAAATTTGGAGAAGAACC
>JAJOKM010000110.1 GCA_021129835.1 Thermodesulfovibrionales bacterium
AGTGAAGGGTTCGGAATGACAAAAGGGGGCATTCTCATACTTTTGCAAGAGCCTCAAGATTAATAAGATTTAAAAGAGAGACATTGCGGACATTTGGATGTAGAATAAACAGGCTTCTAAAGGGCATCTGAATTGGCTGACGCTAATAGGATAACCAGGCTTCTACTTAAAAAATATCCCGATTCAAAGACTACCCTTAATTTCACCAATCCACTCGAAATTCTTGTCGCCACAATCCTTTCAGCACAGTGTACTGATGTAAAGGTTAATGAAGTCACAAAGGGTCTCTTCAAGAAATATAAGACGCCCAGAGATTATGCAGGTGCAGATATCAGAGAGTTTGAAGGAGATATAAGAGAGATAAACTATTACAGAAATAAGGCAAGGATGATAATTGACTGCTCTGCAAGGTTAATAAAGGATTTTAGAGGTAATATCCCGCAAACAATAGAAGAACTTATAACACTTCCGGGAGTGGGTAGAAAGACAGCAAATGTCGTTCTTGGAATCGCATTCGGCAAGCAGACTATTCCGGTAGATACCCATGTCTTACGAATAAGCAACCGCCTTGGTCTTGCACAATCTGGTAATCCTGACAGGGTAGAACGCGAATTGATGGATCAGATACAATACTGCATCTGGACAACATTTAGTTTTGCATTAATACTGCACGGAAGAGAGACATGCCGGGCAAGAAATCCTAAATGTAAAATGTGTATACTATACCAAGAGTGCGAATGGACCGAAAAGAGAGCGCGATGAATATGCTCCTTGCTGCTGATATCGGAAACTCTACCGTTGGATTAGGACTGTTTCCAGAGCCGTTTAAAAGCAGTCAATTATTTATTAAAAAGATCCCGACCAATTTGCCGCATCCAGTAGAGACATATAAAAAAATAATTCTTGAATTCATAAGAGATACTAGTATGAATCTTATATCGCAGGTTACAGATCAAGAAAAGACCAGCCCTCTGTCCCCCAACTCTGAACTTAACGCGCCACTAAAGATAGATGCTATTGTCTCATCGGTTGTTTCGTTTCTGGATCAGCCAATCATTAATGCAATAAAGGATACCTGTGATAAAAACCCCCTGATAGTCGACCACAAAATAGAGGGCAGCCTTACTCTCGCTATAACACGGCCAGAAGAGATCGGCGCTGACAGGATTGCTAATGCAGTGGCAGGGTTTTATTACTCTAAGGAGCCAGTTGCGATTGTAGATTTTGGCACAGCAACCACAATATCAGTCGTAGGCAGAGAGCAGAATTTAGTTGGTGGGGCAATATTGCCAGGGATTGAACTTATGCAAAAGGCCCTTCACTTGGGGACCACAAAATTGCCCCTTATATCTCTTAAAACGCCAGAGAAGGTGATAGGTAAAAATACCGAAGCATCCATAATGTCAGGCGTGATTTACGGTACAGTAGGCGCAGTAGAGACTCTAATAAAAGGTATGGAAAAAGAATTAGGTCTTAGATTAAAATTAATCCTGACAGGTGGAAATGCAGGATTCGTATCTCCCTTAATAAAAAGGGAGCATATCCTGATTCCTGCCCTGACATTTGAGGGACTTAGATTGATTTATATTAAAAACAGCGGTTTTTCCTCAAATCGAGATGAGATTTGAGACAAGAAATATTGTCCTTTTAAGCCCCTTTAAGAGGGGGATTTTATATAACTTTATGGAGGTTTCAGAACATGCAGATCAAAAATATTCTCTTCCCAACAGACTTCTCAGAGGGGGCGCTACAGGCGATGCCATATGCATTCGAAATGGCAAAAAACTACAAGGCAAGGCTTCATCTCTTGCATGTTATGTATGATATTGCAAAGGCAACAGGACTCTCTGTGCCCCGCCCATCCGCTGAAGTATTGTATGATGAATTAGAACCAAGCGTGAGGAATGAGCTCGAAAAGTTTGGATTAGAGATGAAGAAGGAGTTAGAGGATGTGCAGTCCACTATCATTCGCGGTGTTCCGTACGAAGAGATATTAAAGTTCGCTCGGGAAAAAGAGATTGACCTTATTGTAATTGGCACTCATGGCAGAAAGGGACTAGATAGGATCTTATTTGGCAGCACGGCGGAGCGGGTTGTAAGGCATGCATTATGCCCTGTATTGACCGTAAGGGTGGTGTTAAAATAACTGCAACCTAAATATAGGCATTCGACTTCAGGCCTTAGAGAAAAATCAAAAGTCTTTTAGTCTGAAGTCTAATGTCTGACCTAATCGTATTACAGAGGCGGCAGGGATGCGATAACCGATTTCAATGTCTCGGCAGAATAGCGAAATGCATTTTCTTCTTCATTATTCATTGCTATTTCGATGATTTTTGCGTAGTTTCGCCCTAAGACGACTGGCAGGCTTAGGCATACCTCACTGACACCATATTGTCCCTCAATCACTCTTGATACCGGAATAATTGTATGTTGATCACGAAGAATGGACTCAACTATCATTACTAATACCAGGCCGATTGCATAGCTTGTAGCGCCCTTTCGCTTGATGATCTCATAGGCGGCATTCTTTACCTGCCTAAAAATAGTATTCAGATAATCTAAAGTGCAGTCAGGTTTGTAGAGCCGGCGAAAATCCTCAATAGGCATTCCTCCGATGCGAGATGTGCTCCATAGTGGTAAGGCAGTATCGCCATGCTCTCCGACAATATACGCATGCACATTGCGGGAGTCGATACTAAAGTATTCAGCCAACATTTGTCGGAATCGAGCTGTGTCGAGCGCCGTTCCAGAGCCTATAACCTGCTCAATACGAAGGCCTGAATATTGCCATGCCCGATAAGTCAAGATATCCACGGGATTACTCACAATGAGCAGGGTACACTCCTGGTTATGTTTGGTGATAGCAGGAATCAGTTCTCGAAAAATTGCATCATTGGTGCGTACCATGCTTAATCTGGTCTCGCCGGGCTTCTGAGCTGCCCCAGATGTAACTATCACAATCGAGGCTCCCTCGCAATCACTGTAATCTCCAGCCCAGATACGAGTAGGCCGAATAAATGGCAGGCCATGATTCAGATCCATTGCTGTACCTTCGGCCTTCGCTTGATTAATGTCGATAAGTACGATTTCAGACGATATCCCCTTAATAGCCAAGGCGTAGGCGCATGTTGCCCCTACTGCCCCAGTGCCGATGATTACTACTTTGCTGCCGCGATATGCACTCATCTTTTTCCTCCCATTTAATTGAGATATAGCCCTTTGTCATTTCACCTGGGCATGGCAAGACTCAACTCAACAATGCCTAAATTTGCAGACTCAAAATAAAAAAGAAACCTACATGACCTCCGGTCACAAAGGAGAATGAAAATGTCATTGCGAGCCCGAAGGGCGTGGCAATCCCGCCC
>JAJOKM010000159.1 GCA_021129835.1 Thermodesulfovibrionales bacterium
TTGATATTTTATCGCTTTGCCTGCTTTTTGGACGCTTACCGAGAATTGCTGGGAGCACGTTGAACTCTTGAACTAAAAAACCTCGATGAAGTAAAATATCTCGTGTTAATTGGTTTAATAGGCGGGAGTGGGCTTTATGAAATTGAAGGGCTAAAAATAACGAGGGAGGTTTCTATATCTACCCCCTACGGAGAGCCTTCGTCGGCTTACAAAATAGGATCAATCGAGGGCAGAGAGATAGTCTTTCTACCACGCCACGGCATACCTCACAAGATACCTCCACAAAAGATAAATTACAGGGCAAATATCTGGGGATTTAGATCATTAGGTATCGAAAGGATCATCTCAGTGAGCGCTGTCGGCGGAATAAGCAGAGATATGTCCCCGGGAAATATTGTTCTCCTTGACCAAATTATCGACATGACATCTGGAACAAGAATAGCCACCTTTTATGACGAAGATGCGGTCATTCATGTGGATCTCACGGAGCCATATTGCTTGGAGATGAGGGATTTCCTTATTAAGTCCTCAAGGGATATCGGGCTTTCGATAAAGACCGCTGGAACATATATTTGTGTTAATGGGCCGAGGCTCGAGACATCAAAGGAGATACAATTCTTCTCCTTGATAGGCGCTGATGTTGTTGGCATGACAGCAATGCCAGAGATATCCCTTGCAAGGGAAGTCGAGATATGCATGGCAGGGATCTCAGTAGTAACCAATTATGCGGCTGGAATTTCAGGCAGTAAACTGACAGCCACAGAAGTAGTAGAGACGATGAAAGGCTCAATGGAAGGCATAAAATCTTTACTCAAAGAAGCAATTGTCCAAATACCACCTGTCCGTCTCTGCCCATGCAAGGATGCCTTAAAAGATGCAAGGTTTTAGTAATAACTTTTATCGGTAACCTCAGGATGCTTTAAATCCTTGACAGAATTAGCCTGATCTTATTACCTTAAAGAATAGTGAATTAAGCTTAGACTTGCTTATTCGTTGCTGGCTGCTCACTACCCTATTTGGCGGAGGTACAATTTGGCAGGTCATTCCAAATGGGCTCAAATAAAACATAAGAAGGCTCAAACCGACGCAAGGAAGGGCAAAGTGTTTGCAAAAACCGTCAGAGAGATTTCTGTTGCAACAAAGCTCGGTGGCAGAGATTCCGGAAAAAACCCGCGGCTCAGAAGTGCTATAGAGAGGGCTAAAGAGGTGAACATGCCTTATGAAAATATAAAGAGGGCCATGATGAAAGGCGCAGGAGAATTGCCAGGCACTACGTACGAAGAGGTCATTTATGAAGGGTATGGTCCTGGTGGAGCAGCAATTCTCATAGAAGTCCTGACAGATAACAAAAAAAGGAGCGTCTCGGAGGCAAGGCATATATTATCAAAAAATGGAGGGAGTCTTGGAGAGGTAGGATGTGTCTCATGGATGTTTGAGAAGAAGGGTTATATTCTTGTGGAAAAATTAAGGATAGATGAGGATACATTGATGTCTGGTGTCATCGAGGCAGGGGCAGAGGAGATGATAAATGATCCTAAAGAGGACAATTATGAGATTATTACATCGCCGGAAGACCTCGATAGGGCAAAAGAAGCCATCGAAAAACAAGGCATACCTGTCGCTATTGCGGAAATAACGATGTTGCCTAAAAGTTATGTTCAGTTAGAAGGGCAGACTGTTAAGCAGATGATTAGATTAATTGAAGCGCTCGAAGACAACGACGATGTCCAGAATGTATATACCAATTTTGACATGCCTGAAGAGGCAATGGCGTTAAGATAATAAGGGTTCTTTCTCAAATCGAGCGGGTTTATAGTGAGGTTTTTGAAATGGGAAAGAGTCAATATCATATTCAGGAGGGAGCAAAGTGAGTTTGGCAGTGGTTATCCTTGCGGCAGGTCTTGGCACAAGAATGAAGTCCTCAACCCCAAAGGTTCTTCATAAGATATGCGAAAGACCTATAATTCAATATGTCGTTGATTCAATAAAGCCACTCAAGCCAGGCAAAATAATAGTTGTGGTAGGCCCAAATAGTGAAGGAATAAAGAATGCTCTCGCCGGTTATTCTGTCGTCTTTGCTATCCAAAAAAACCCCTTAGGCACAGGAAACGCCTTCAAAGTGGCGGCAAAGGAATTGAAGAGATTCAAGGGAACAATACTGGTACTAAGCGGCGATACCCCGCTCATAAGCGCCTCGACCTTACAGAGGCTTTTAGATCTCCACAGGCAGGGAGGAGAAGATATATCCATAAATTCATTCATAGGTGAAGGTGATCATTGCTATGGAAGGATTATAAGAAAAGGAGGCGAGGTAGAGGCAATAATAGAAGACAGAGACGCCGATGAGGAACAAAAAAAGATAAAGGAAGTAAACGGCGGCATATATGCGATAAAGTCCCATATACTGAATCTCCTGAAGGAAATAAAGATCAATAAGGGAAAAGGGGAGTATTACCTTGTTGATATAGTAGGTATCGCCGTAAATAAAAGTTACCGTGTTGCCGCCCATATTATTGGAGGCGAGTCGGAATTAACAGGAGTAAATACCCGTAAAGACCTTTATAAAGTCAGTCGTTATCTAAGAGACAGGGTTGTGGAGAGATGGCTGCAAGACGGCGTCTCATTTATAGACAGTGCTTCTGTTTTTATACACCCCGAAGTAAAAATCGGCATGGATACGGTTATCTACCCAAATGTCTATCTCGAAGGGGAGACAATTATCGGTGATAATTGCACCATCTACCCCAATACAAGAATAGTAAGCAGTGAAATTTGCAACAGTGTGGTCATAAAAGATTCAACTGTTATCGAATCATCAATAATTAAAGACAGGGCTGTCATAGGCCCATTTGCCCATATCAGGGCAGGCTCTATAATCGGCTCCTCCTCTAAAATAGGAAACTTCGTAGAAATAAAAAAGTCTGTTATCGGCGACGGCACAAAGGCATCCCACCTCAGCTATTTGGGAGATGCCGAGATCGGCGAAAATGTGAATATTGGAGCGGGGTCAATAACTTGTAACTACGACGGGCAGGAAAAACATAAAACCATAATAGAGGAGGGGGCCTTTATCGGAAGCGGTACACAGCTTGTTGCACCTGTTAGGGTCGAAAGGGGAGCATATATAGGTGCAGGCTCTACAATTACAGAGGATGTTCCGTCTCTATCCCTTGCCATCAGCAGGGCAGAGCAGAGAAATGTTAAAAATTGGGCAGCAAAGAGGAGACCAAAAGATAAAAAAGGGAACTAAGAAATTAGGGTTCTTTGTCATTCTATGCGCTATAGTCTAAATGGTCTGTTTGGTTTCAGCAATTCTCGGTAAACTTAATTTATATGGAAATACCAAGAGTTTAAGGAAT
>JAJOKM010000154.1 GCA_021129835.1 Thermodesulfovibrionales bacterium
AGTTATTATATCTAACCTATAACTTATATTTCAAGACCTGACCCCATAATTTTTTAATTTTTTAATTTTTCGCTCCCTCAATAATTCCCGAGACCCTTAGTATCGCCTCTATTTTTTCTTTATTTGACTTGGACATTTCACAAAGTGGGAGCCTCAATTCTTCCTCGATCTTCCCCATCATTGCGAGTGATGCCTTTACGGGTGCTGGGTTTGTCTCGATAAACATGGCATAATTTAATGGCTCAAGCCTGTAATGTATTTTTCTTGCCTTTTCTATATCTCCACCCACCCACGCATCATACATTTCAGCCACATCCGCTGGCGCTATATTAGCTACAACAGAGATTGTTCCTTCCCCGCCAAGGGCGAGCAAGGGCAGTGTTGTAAAGTCATCACCCGAAACTACAGTTATTCTATCTCCACAGAGTCGCATAAGTTCGCTCACCTGTTTCATATCGCCTGTGGCCTCTTTGATTCCGACGATATTTTCGATCTCTGCAAGCCGTGCAATAGTTGGTGGCAAGAGATTGACAGCAGTTCTTCCAGGCACATTATAAAGCACAATGGGAATATCTACTTCTTCTGCAACCACCTTATAGTGCCTGTAAAGACCTTCCTGTGTGGGTTTGTTATAGTATGGAGTAACGAGCAGGGCGCCATCAGCGCCAAGCTCTTTGGCCTTTTTTGTTAAGGTTATTGCCTCCTCTGTTGAGTTTGCACCCGTTCCAGCAATTACAGGTATGCGTCTATTTGCAGTCTTTACTGCCACCTCAATGACCCTGTAGTGCTCATCAAAGTCAAGAGTTGATGCCTCTCCTGTCGTGCCACAAGGAACGATCCCATCTGTTCCTTGCTCAATATGCCATTCAATAAGGTCGCTATAAGTCTCTTCATCGAATTTCCCATCTCTAAAGGGTGTTACAATCGCAACCATAGAGCCTTTAAACATTTCATACCTCCTAATATAATACTCATTATACCTGATTACAGTTAGAGATGATTACACCGATTTCTCTGCCAGACAGATAAAGGCAGTAGTTCGTTGATCCTCCAGCCGTCAAATTCTTATCCTTCCCTCAAAGACCTCTGAGGCCGGACCTGTCATATAGACATGATTATTCTCAGCCCACTCAATAAAGAGATCCCCCCCTCTTAAATGAACGGTAATCGCCCTCCTAGTTAGCCCCTTTAGCATAGAAGCCACTCCAGCGGCTGATGCGCCTGTGCCGCATGCCATTGTCTCTCCTGCCCCCCTTTCCCAGACCCTTATGGACAATTCGGTTTCACTCTCTATATCGACAAACTCTACATTAGTCTTTTTTGGAAACAGAGGATGTCTTTCTATTTCTGGTCCATATGCAGGTACAGAAAAATTGGATAACTCTTCTCCGTCTTTGATAGACAAGAAGATCACGGCATGGGGATTGCCCATCGAGATACATGTTATCCTGAATTCCCTCCCTTTGATCTGCACGGGATAATCGACAACTGGGAAAGAGGTGAATTTAATACTCATAGGGATCTTTTCGGGATCAAATATCGGCTCTCCCATATCGACCTTCACAAGCTCTCCCCTGTCTTCAGGTCTTATTATACCAGCTAATGTCTCAATTGCGAGGGTCTCTTTTTTGCTGAATTTTCTATCCCATATATATCTGGCAAGGCATCGGATGCCATTGCCGCACATCTCCACCTCGCCGCCATCGGCATTGAATACCCTCATTTTGAAGTCGGCCTTACTTGAAGGGTAAAGTAGCAACAACTGATCTGCCCCGACACCAAATCTCCGGTGGCAGACCTTCTTAGCAAAGGCAGGAATATCAAAACCTTCAGGCGGCAGAAAACTCTTGCAGTTTATCAGTATAAAGTCATTGCCTAACCCCTGCATTTTGACAAATGGCGCCTCCATCTTAAACAAACTCCGGCACTATCTCTCCCTTTATAAGGTCACTATATGTCTCCCTCTCACGGATAAGTGCATACTCCTTTCCTTTTACCATAACCTCCGCAGCCCTCGGTCGGCTGTTGTAATTTGATGCCATTGCAAATCCATATGCCCCTGCACTCATTATAGCCAGGTATTCGCCTTTTTTAACCCTTGGGATGCTCCTCTTTTTTGCAAAGAAATCCCCGGATTCACAGACAGGACCCACGATGTCGGCGATCATCTTTTCTCTGCGGTCATTCAGTACGGGTTGAATATGGTGATACGAGCCATAAAGAGCGGGCCTTAAAAGGTCATTCATTCCTGCATCGACAATAACAAATTCCTTCTCTGGGCCTCTTTTAAAGTAAAGGGTTTTTGTAACCAATATCCCGGCATTCCCAGCAATAGTCCTGCCCGGCTCGAGGAGCAGTGTAAGCTTCCTGTGCTTGAGAAGGGGCAATATATTTCTGGCAAGCTGAGCGGGGTCAGGGGGTGTTTCATCCTTGTATGTGATCCCAAGCCCGCCGCCTATGTTCAGATAATCAACCTTAAAGCCCTGCTCTGTCAGCTCATCCAGAAGTATTAATACCCTCTTTAAGGCATCGACAAATGGCGATATCTTTGATATTTGCGAACCTAAATGCTTATGTATGCCTATAATTTTAATATTTTTGAGACTCTTGGCAAGCTTAAAATATTCAAGGACATTCTCGATCGACATACCGAATTTATGCTTGGATAGGCCAGTAGAGATATAGGGATGCGTTACGGGGTCTACATCGGGATTTATTCTCAGGGCAATGGATGCCTTTACTTTCATTGCAGCAGAGATGGCGTCAATCTCCTTTAATTCATCTTCTGACTCCACATTAAACATGAGTATCTTGCTTTTCAGTGCATACCGTATCTCTTCCTCGGTCTTTCCAACGCCGGCATAAACTATTTTGTTAGCCGGGACGCCAGCCTTTAGCGCTCTGAAGAGCTCACCTCCTGAAACAATATCAGCGCCACCGCCGTTTTTTGCAAATAACCTTATTACGGCTAAATTGGAATTTGCCTTTAAGGCAAAGCATATAATGTTCGGGAATTCACTAAAGGTGTCTTTATAGGCATTCAAGTGTCTTAAAAGAGTGTAGTAGCTGTAAATGTAGACAGGAGTTCCAATCTCTGCTACTATCTCTCTTACAGGCACGCCTTCTGCGTGCAATTCATTGTCTTTGTATTGAAAATAATGCATAGGATATAGGATGCTTGGTATAATTTCCTTCCTTTGAAAATACTTTTTTGTTATTGCTCTTCCCTTGTCATTGCGAACGAAGTGAAGCAATCTGGGCGGGATTGCCACGCCCTTCGGGCTCGCAATGACATTTTCATTCTCCTTTGTGTGCTGAAAGCGGATGCAGGTTTCATATAATTTCTG
>JAJOKM010000099.1 GCA_021129835.1 Thermodesulfovibrionales bacterium
GGCTTGACAAAGTAGATATGGAGGACAAAGAGATAATATTCGGAATTTAATAATCACGCAAGCTGAAAACCACAGCCTCCTTTTCTCCTTTTTCATTAACAATGAAGCTCTTTTATGGCAAGTCGAAAAGATTGCCTCAAGGATTCTCTTTATTCCCATTTAGCAATTTCTTTTATATGCTCAGATATTCTCATTAGGAGATAGTAACTGTAGATTGTGACTCGTTCAGCCTCTTTAACGCTTTGGTAGAGTTCAAAAATGTCGTAAGGTAGGGTAAGGCTCATAAACTCTCCTATAACCGGAAGCTGACCCGCAAGTGCTTTCAAAATGTCCTCTAACCCCGGTCGTTGTCTTGCCTCTTCGTATATCTCCATAAGAAGCTGAGTATTTTCTCTGATTTCGCTTATTGATTCCCTGTTAGCCTTAGACTTTTGCTGTATAAACTGTCTAAGGTGATGCTCTTTAGCTGGTTGTGTTGTACCGGGATGCAGATAGATAAGGGCGTCTTCGAGATTGGCTCGAATTTCAGCTTTGGATTTAATTTTGATTTCTATTATGTGCGCCAGCATGTGTTGGCATGCCACACCTGGCTTCTCAGGGATTGTTATCGGCATAGGTAATGCCTTGACCACTATCCGTGCCTTTTTCCATCTTGGTTCAAGTCGTTGTCTAAAGAAATCATTTACCTTAGCAATGCTTTTCGCCTTTTCCATCAGTTCGTCTAATTTCTGCTCGCTGGTATGAGCAAGGTTAACTAATTTAGCAGCAATGTCGCTTCTATCAATAATCTGACCGTCTTTTAGTCTAAGGAAGCCCGAACTCAAGCCAAAACCAGCCCCTCGCGTCGCTAATCGGGCACGGTAATACACCGTCTGACCCGGACTAAGCTGCTCGAGGAGGCTTGTCCAGGCAGGATCAAACTCTACGGTGATGCCAAATCGTCCACTATCAATAGACAGTGGTGGGGTTTCATACCTATGACGGAAGTAAATACGGTTGGGGTTAAACCTCGGCTCGATGGCATCCACCTCACCGTACCACACTACCCACCTTCCTACTGCATTGCTCCAGTTGGCTTCTTTTGACTGCCTCGAAGCAGTAAAGGAGAACAAATATTTAGCAAGCACATCACGAGGTTTTGCGATATACTCCACCTGCTCCGGCTCAGGCGGTACCAGATACACTACCGAAGGAGGTATGGTGCGAGAGCCATCTCTTAAAAAACGGAGCAACTCTTCAGCAAGTTCATCAAGAGGTTCTCCGTAATGTCCAACCTGCTCCGACTCAGGTGATACCAGATGCACTACTGAGGGGGATACGGCGCGAGCGTAATATCCCAAAAGGCTCAGTGTAAGCAACACAGCAAGTGTAACAACGAACGGCTTTTTAATCAATGTTATCACCTTAAGGGTCCATAGTTCTTTCTATCTCTATGGAGCGAAATATCCTATTGACCGAACCGTCATTCCCGCAAAGCTTGTCCTCGCGAAGGAGGGGAACGGGAATCCAGCACTGTGGTTAAAATTACCTCAATAATGGCATAGCCGGGGCGGCTATGAGTAAAGAGCTCTTCATTATTCTCCATTCCCCGTCTTGCTTCATTAGTTGGAGTGTATCCGATTTTTGGCCTCCGTCTGCATAGTGCAGCGTTGCCATAATCATGGCAAAACCGGGATGTTCCACCCCTTCTTCTATCTTGATTCGCGTAATGGTACCCCCTCTGGTGACGGCATCCATTGCGGTGTCAAACGCTGGCGGTTTCCCAGTCCATGGGCATGGCTTTCTGAAAAACATGCGAAGCTCCGCAGTAAGAAAACCTTTAGCCTTTGCATAATCACCTTTGTTACCCTCCGTGTAGAAGGCTTTTGCGACATCAGCAGGTGATTTTGGTGCAAAACAGCCGCTTGCCGCTACAGGAATGATAGCCAGCATCAACACTAAAATGACAACTCTTTTCATGTACATACCTCCTTTTCCCTTCCCGGGCTTAACACATTGAATATGCGGACAACTCCTCGGTCAACTAATATTGTTGAGTACCTAAAGGTGCCTCTTCTCATTTACCCCACCTTAGTTAGATCCTTCAGGAGAGGGTGAAACTGCTTTTGCAGTATCTGCTGAGTCGGAGGGTTCAGCAAACTTATTGTTGATATCGCATAACCTATCGTAGATCTTAAAGAGAACGAGCAGACTCTCAAACCCTAATCGAATAAAAACCGGAACGATAGTCATCATAAGCAATCCTCCCAAAACCACAGGTTCGCCACCCCAAGGCGCATCTATGCCTCTGATAATCAAGACAAACCCAGTCAAGATAGAAATCACAACTAATACAAGGTAACAAACCTTTGCTACCTTGGGGAATAACATTACCTCGAAACTCAATAGATCTTTAAAATCAAATTTCTTCGACATAAAACCCCCTTTCTTATTAATTTTGCAACAATTTACTCTCCTCTTACTATTTTCCCCTCTGAATCTTTCATCTTACCAGTAGCAAGCATGATCAAATCAATTAACCACCAGAGCCCGAACCCGCCCAGGGTAATTAATTTCAGAATTCCAGTACCTATTTTCCCAAGGTAAAAACGATCTATACCAAGAACTCCCACAAAAATTGACATCAGAAGAGCAGCCAGCCAATTTTTTTCTGACTTTTCCATAGTTGACACCTCCCTCCTTACAAAAGAGTTAATTTTGTAACGATTTGCTCTCTTAACCTTCGATCGCCAATCCATCCGCTAACTCAGGGACCCGTCCATAAACCATAAACCGGACCGGGGCTCCGGCTGAGGCCACGAGTACCTATTTCACATCGCCGGAGAAGAGTTTGCCATATTCAATAACATGCTCTTTAGGTTTACTGCGGCAGCCATTCTACCTCTACTTCTGCCACATAAACAAGTTGTATGGGGTTAATCCATATAGTTACATCATACCCCGGAAGGCACGCCTTTATCGTATGATCCCACTTACGCACTGCGTACCTCAGTCTGATAGGTTCAGCTAATATCCAGCCATCGCGCCTGATTTCCACCACTGTGAACCAAAGGCTGTCACCTTCAGGAGTGATTGCCTTATAAGTGCCTCCTGCCTCCAAAAAGCCCGGTGCTTTAACGCCTGGAGGGGCTACGCATCCGGACAACGTTAGGGTCAAAGCCAAAATTATCGCGCTAACAATCAGCCAGCCCCATTTTACTTCTGTTAAACTTCATAAATCTCCACCTCCTTTTGTTTTTTATAAATGATAGTGTGTATAACATAAAGTGGACTCATTTGTCAAGACAAATTTTTGTGATTTTTGGTAATAGTTCAGTGCCTCCT
>JAJOKM010000173.1 GCA_021129835.1 Thermodesulfovibrionales bacterium
TTGATATTTTATCGCTTTGCCTGCTTTTTGGACACTTACCGAGAATTGCTGGGAAGAAATAATTTTGCTTGACTTTTTGTCTTTAGCTATGCTATAATTTTCTTTACTCTCCTTACCCTCATTTTGTGGCTTGATGTTTCTTCGGGATGAAATATTTCACCACAAGGAGGGCCTTATATCCTCAATAAATTACTTCATTTTATGGCTTTTGCGAGAGGCTCAAAGGAGGTGATACAATGACTTAATTCAAACACTTTTTAAATCTCAAATTTTAAATCTCAAACAGTCAGGAAATTGTATTAAAAAATGCCGTCCGGATAAAACTGGATTTAGGTGTTCGAGTAAAAACGGATTTGGTGTTCGAATAGACTGGATTAGACATCGAGCAAGCTAAGTATCAAAAAAAAGGAAAGATGGGGGTAATTTTCAATGGAGATTTTAATTGAGGTTTTTGAGAGATTTATCAGGCAGATAACATCGGCTACTTTAGGGTTTTTGTTCGCTGGGTTTGTGCTGTCTGCCGTTGGAAGCAAATTCCGTGTTCCAGAACCGATTTATCTATTTTGTGTATTTATGCTCTTGATGAGAATTGGTCTGGGCGCAGGAATGGCCATCCGGGAGGCAGATCTTTTGGCAATGGCACTCCCAGCTTTCTTTTGTATGATCATCGGCGCTGGCGCTGTTCTTTTGGGTTCCCAAACACTTGCTCGACTGCCAGGGATTAAGAAAGACGATGCAATGGGCACCGCAGGGCTGTTTGGGGCAGTGAGCGGGTCTACTTTAGCCGCAGGGATGGTTGCTCTGGAAGGGGCAAAAATCTTCTTTGAGCCATGGGTGGTAGCGCTTTACCCTTTCATGGATATTCCAGCCCTGGTATTGGCAATTGTTATGGCAAATATGTATCTCTCTAAAAAATCCGGCAACGGAAAAGCAGATATCAGCATGAAGGCGATTATGAAAGATACAGTCACTGGCTTTGCGCTGTCTATCCTGATCATAGGGGTAATATTGGGGTTATTTATGAGGGTGGAAAGGGTTTATGATGGCTTTTTTGATCCCCTTTTCAGAGGTTTCCTTAGCGTCCTGATGTTGACACTGGGAATGGAGGCTTATCACAGACTTAAGGAATTGTTTAAGGTTGCTTACTGGTATGCTGCGTACGCCTTTATTGCTCCATTTGTCCACGGGTTTGCCGGGTTTGGATTAGGCTATGTTGCACATCATCTGGTCGGACTTAGTCCTGGCGGGGTCGTAATGGTAGCGATTATCGCCTCTTCAAACTCTGACATCTCTGGTCCACCTACTATTCGTGCTGGAATACCCAGCGCTAACCCATCGTGCTATATCGGGACGTCAACAGGGCTTGGAACCGTAGTGGCGATTGCACTTTGTATCCCAGCTTTCATTGCAGTGGGCATACATGTATTTGAGTTGTAATTCTGATTGCACAGACCCAGCCCAGCGCTCAAGGCGTTGAGTGCTGGGTCTCTAATAAAAATCTGTGTAATCAGATATAATGAACATTATAACTAGAGCTTACTCTTACGAAATGACAAAAAACCAACACAATATAGTGGGGAGGCAATGATTATGGAGTTCCATAAGGTAAAAAAAGTTGTAATCGTAACAGAAGCTTTTATAATGGATGATGTCCTAAAGGTGGTAAACGACCTTGGAGTAGGCGGCTATACTGTCTCGACTGTTACGGGCAAGGGAACGAAGGGTATCAGACATGGTAGTGGTATACTTGACACCCTCTTTAAGAATGTCAAGATAGATATCGTAGTGGACGAAGAGACAGCCAAAGAGGTAATGGTGAGTGTGAGGGATAAGTTTTTCAAAACTTATGCCGGTATAGTTTATATGGAGGATGTGGAGGTGCTCCGCCCCGATAGATTTCGTGCAAGTAGATCAACCGCATAGCCTGGTGAACACATAATATAAACTATCAGTAAGCCGTGGTTAAGATTCCACGGCTTACTCTCTTTACATCAGCGGTCTCAGTCAACAGCATAGCCTGAATAAGCTCGTCCTTTATACTATTAAGTATAAATGATACGCCGCTGCGGCCACCCCCAAACGCTCCGACTACCAATGGTCTTCCAACTAAAACGACATCAGCCCCTAATGCCAGTAACTTGAGGACATCTACACCCGCACGCACCCCGCCGTCAGCAAAGATGATTATCTCTCCTTTTACCTTGCTCGCAATTTCGGGCAGGACATCTGCTGCCCCCGGAGTATAATCCAGTATACGCCCACCATGGTTTGAGACGACGATAGCGGCTGCCCCGCATTCAACTGCTATCTCAGCCTCTATTGGTGTCATTACTCCTTTTATGACAAAGGGAAGGTCTGTTGCTGCAATCAGCTCTTTAATTTCATTCCGTGTCTTTGGCGATACCGCTTGACCCTTCGACGCCATAGTAATCAACCCAGCGCCATCTATATCCATGCCGACCGCTAAAATATTCGCTGCTTCAGCGTGGCGAATGCGTTTGATGATCTCATCCTGCTCCCTTGGCTTAATAATGGCTACACCCTTCCCCTCGTTGGCAGCAATAGCCCTTACCCCGCTATCATACATAACGGGGTCTGCACCGTCACCGGTCATGCCGATGGTTCCAGACTGTGAAGAACCGCCTATTATCTCCTCGATGAACTCTGTTTCGGTCATCTTGCCTCCCATGTTGTAACTCACCCCAGTCAGTGGTGCAGCGAGAACAGGAATAGAGAGATTCTCTCCCCAGAGTTTTATAGAGGTCTCAGGCTTCTTGATATCATGAATAGTGCGTAGAATAATGCGATGCCGGGCCAATGCCTCGATATTGGCTTTGAAAGCGCTACCTGTTCCAACCCCTCCCATTCCCGGCACCTTACCGGCACATGCATACCCAGCACAAGTAGGACAGACGGCGCAATAACCCTTAAGCCTCTCCCTGGCTCTTTCCCTTAGTACTCTTCTATCCATCAGCAACAACCCTCTGAGGCTCTGCTCTGCGTCCGTAGAGCACACGCAGGCAAAAGATCGCCCTTTTTCCACTTATTTTAGTGTATTGTGTTAGTATAAGTAAATTATGTGCAATAGTTCAGCGCCCCCTCCCTCCTAACCCCTCTTACCGACTCACCATGTTCCACGTTTTTGACTGGACACTGAGGTTCAAGGGGTCAAAGGTTCGAGGCGGCGAGGCGGACACAAGCAGAATAAAAATCCCCTCTAAAAAGAGGGGTGGACGCGGAGCGGACGGGGTGTGTAATTC
>JAJOKM010000103.1 GCA_021129835.1 Thermodesulfovibrionales bacterium
TTCCTTAAACTCTTGGTATTTCCATATAAATTAAGTTTACCGAGAATTGCTGCTCCCCCCCCCTAATCCCCTTTTTCCAAAGGGGGATTAGGGGGGATTTTCAAATAAATATTCATCGTAGGGGCACGGCATGCCGTGCCCCTACTTTAACGCCCTCCGAGGCTTACTATAATGCTAAAACTACCAGTAGTCTTTTCCTCTGGCTCTGGTCTCTGGGCGATAACAATATCTTTAGCCACTTTATCTGAGTGGACATAAATTATTCTGTTAATCCTCATTCCTTTTTCACCCAGCATAATTCTTACCTCATCAATAGGCCGTCCAACTATATTCGGGACATATTCAAACATCCGTCCTTTACTTATTATAACTCCAATCTTTCTTCCCTTTTTTACACCAACACCAGGCGTTGTATCCTGTCGTATTATATGTCCCGGTGGGATGTGTAAATCATAGTCTTCGCCTTCAAAGTGTATATGCAGCCCCCTCTCTTTTAGTATAATATTAGCCGCCACAATGCCCTTCCCTCTCAGATCAGGCACTATAACAATTCTGTCAGCATTCAGTAATTTAACCGTAAAGTAACCTGCCGCCAGAGTTATTATAACCAGAACAACTATATAAAGCGATATTTTCATCAGTCTTGGCATATTTTATTCCCCATCTCGACTCATACTTAAAATAGTAGTTTTATTCTGTTTGATCCTTTCTTTGAACATCAAATATCAAAAATTAAATATCAAAATTATTTGTCTTACAAAACATTTTGCATCTTTATATTTGATATTCAGATTGCCTTCTAAGTTTCATAGAGCTCTTCCCTTTCCAAAGAATTCTATAGCCTCTTTGACCTTTGTTAAGTCAACTTGAGTGTCGAGGCACGGACCAAAGGGTCTCTCGTTGGATATTCCCAGGACAGGCAGTGGGTATGTGTCGACTATTCCGCTGATTAAATCCCTTTCACATGCAACAGCAATTATTGCCTCTGGCCTTGCGTCTTCTACTATACGCCTCGCGATAGTGCCTCCAGTAGCAACAAAGAGTTTCAGGTTATTGTCTTTCGCTATCTGAATTAGATCTTTTATCTCGCATCTGCCGCATCCCTTGCAATTGTAAATATTATGTGTTATCCTAACATCGCAATTGCCTATTTGTAAGCAGTGTGGCAAAAGCAGCAATATCTTCTCTGTCTTAACCCCTTTTGCCCTGACAAGTCTGTTACTGATATCAATAACAAATAATTGCAGCTTCTCTTTATTGTCCTTCGAAAATGCCCCTGCAAGCATAAGCATTGGATAAAAGACTTTCAGGACTACTCCTCTGCAAAAATTCCTCATCTCTACTATACCAATAAAAACTTTTCACGAAAAACTTCTTAAGATTGTGTTCGTCGCTATTCCATCCAAAAAGGCTCTAACAGACATAGCCTTCTTGCCCGCTGGCTGAAGTTCATCTATTAATAAGTGTCCTCTCCCTGTCTCGACAATTAATTCGCCGTGAGATGCCTTCACAATCCTGCCCGGTTCCTTTATAGACGACTTTTTTAACTCGTAATCTGCTAATTGACTATCTTCTTTAAGTAGTCTGACTTTTATAATCTTTACCCTCTCGCCGTTAAGGTAACAAAAGGCTGATGGCCATGGATACATACCTCTCACAAAATTAAATAACTCCTCTGCAGTTCTGTTCCAGTCTATCCTCCCGTCACTCTTTTTAAGTGGTGGGGCATAACTGACATCTCCTACCTGGGGTTTTGGCTTTATTTCGCCTCTCCTTATCCCTGTTACGGTCTTACTCAGAACTCTTGCACCAAGTTCAGATAGCCTCGAGGAGAGCGTTTCCGCAAGACTATCATCTTGAATCTCTAATTCGGCCTGCAAAAGTATATCGCCGGTGTCAAGTCCTCTATCCATAAGCATTGTAGTCACCCCTGTAATCCTTTCGCCATTAATCAATGCCCATTGTACCGGTGCTGCCCCTCTGTATTTGGGCAGGAGAGATGCGTGAACATTTATACATCCCAACTTTGGAATCCTTAGTATTTTATCTGGCAATATTTTCCCGTAAGCAACTACGATAATAAATTCAGGCATTATGGCGATCACTTCATTATAGAAATCCAGATCTCTTATTTCAGAAGGCTGTATAACCCTGATGCCATTAGATAACGCCAGTTCCTTTACCGGTTGAGATGAAGGGATATATCTTCGTCCCTTTGCCCTATCAGGCTGGGTGACAACGACCGCAATATCCTCTCTTTCATTAATAAGTGCCTTTAATGAAGGAACAGCAAATTCAGGTGTGCCAAAAAAGATTAGAGCCATTTATTAGTTTTAGTTGCCATTTACTTAATACCTTAATTGACGGTACGGGCTTCGTCATTGACTAACGCTACTGATTATGAGTCTTTAACTTGAATCTTTCGGCTTAAACACGAAAAAAACCATTTTAAAGAATTCCTCTCTACGGTAGGTTCAAGCCTGTCAATGATTAAAAGGCCATCAAGGTGGTCTATTTCATGCTGTAGCGCCTTTGCAAGAAGCCCGTTAGCCTTTATCTCAGCAATTTTGCCTTCTCGGTCAAGGCCCTTCACAACAACCTTTTCTGCCCTTTTTATGGATGCAGAATACCCTGGTATGCTCAGACATCCCTCTTTTGAATCAATGAGACCATCAGTTTCTGTTATCCTGGGATTAATCAAGACGAGAGGGCGGCCTCTTTCCTCCTTGGCGCCTACATCAATGACTATCACCCTCTGCAGGACTCCGACTTGCGGCGCAGCAAGCCCTATTCCTGAAGCATCATACATCGTCTCTACCATGTTATTGATAAGATGATATAAATCGCCGTTGATATTCTCCACTGGCAATGCCTTCATCTTCAGAACCGTCTCAGGATAGCTCTTAATTTCGAGTATGGCCATAGTAAATTATAACATACCATCCATAAAAAGGTTAAATTGGCGAAGCTACAATTTGGAGAACTGTTGCCGCGCATGAAAATCTATCTGAAATGATTAGGACTCTTTTGCCTTGATGGTAGTGCCTCCCTGCCTGTGCGCCTGCCTGTGCCGTGCTCGGCACGGCAGACAGGTGTCCGCACGCAGACAGGCATTTCCCCCTGGTATAATCCTTACCATGTTTCACAAATAGGTCTGAACACAGAGGGCATAACAGGCGAAATGGTATTTAAGTGACTTTTTT
>JAJOKM010000116.1 GCA_021129835.1 Thermodesulfovibrionales bacterium
GTATACTGAAATATCGAAGAAAGGGAATAAGGTGGTGAATTTTAATCATCTAAGACAAGAAATTATAGAGGTATTGAGTAAAGTAGCCTGTGATGAATCAATTAAGGTGCTAATTATCCGGGCTGCGGGGAAGCATTTTTGTGCCGGGCATTTCTTAAAAGAAATGATTGACAGTGATATTAAAGAATACAAGTTTATTTTTGATCAATGTAATAAGATGATGCAAATGATTCATGAAATACCGCAACCGGTCATTGCCCAGGTGCAAGGAGTCGCCACTGCCACGGGTTGTCAATTGGTAGCTTGGTCTGATTTGGCAATTGCTGAAAATGGTGCTAAATTTTCTACGCCAGGGGTAAAGAGTGGGCTGTTTTGCACCACGCCAATGGTCGCTATTACCAGGGCGATTGGCCGTAAAGCGGCAATGGAAATGCTGCTCACCGGTCGTTATTTTTCTGCCCAAGAAGCCAAAGAGCTCGGCTTGATCAACAAAGTAGTTGCACTCGAAAAATTAGAAGAAGAGACCGAAGATCTGGCTAACCAAATTGCTGAGGCCAGCAGGTTTGTATTAGCACTCGGGAAGCAAGGTTTTTATGCCCAGGCAGATCAGACGGATATTAATGCGATGCATTATGCCAAACATACCATGACTCTGAATTTAGATGCGGAAGAGGCTCAAAACGGAATTAAAGCTTTTTATGCTCAGAGAAGAGGTAAGGGGAGCAGTTAATAGTCCCTAAAGGGGTGATATCTTGAAAATTTTAGCTATTAACGGTAGTCACAGAAAAGGCAAAAATACCGCTCGGATGCTGGAAATCACATTAGAAGCAGCAGAAAGTCAGGGAGTAGAGACAGAGCTTTTAGAAATAACAGACCTAAATATCAAGCCCTGTATTTCTTGTAACAAGTGTCTTTTTAAGCCGGAATGTAATATTCAAGATGATGATATGACAGAGATTTATGAGAAACTTAAAAGAGCTGACGGCATCCTTATTGGTTCACCGGTGTACTTTTTCAATGTTACCGGTCGGCTGAAAGATTTTATGGATCGTTCCCGTCCTTTACATATGACAGCCAGCTACCTGGAAGGCAAAGTCGGCGGGGCCTTGGTTCATGCCGGTTTAAGAAACGGTGGACAGGAATTGGCTTTACAAATAATCCACAATTTTCTTTTAGGACACGGCTTACTTCTGCCCGGAAATCGCCAGGGAAGAACCCCGCTTATTAGCACGGGGGTGATGGCTACTATGTCTAAAGAGTATGACGGGAAGAGATTATCATTCCATAAAAGCGTTGAAGAAGATAAAATAGCTACAGCAAGTTGCCGGCATTTAGGTCATAATATGGCTTTATTAATCAAAAAGATAGGATGCTGTTCCTGCTATACCGGCGACTGACGTCCGTTATTTTCTGGACAGAGGAGAAAGGTTTATTTATGAAACAAATTTTAGAAGGTCTAAAGGTCTTAGATTTAACCAGTTTTTTGCCTGGCCCTTGGTGTACTCAAATAATGGCAGATTACGGTGCGGATGTTACTAAGATAGAAATCCCCGGAAGCGGAGATGCTATGCGGGAAATAGGAGGGGAGGCAGACTATTTTTCATTGTTGAACAGGGGCAAAAAAGTGTGGCTTTAAACTTAAAGGATGCCCGGGGTAAAGAAATATTCATAGAATTTGTAAAGCAAGCGGATATTTTGGTAGAAGGGTTTCGTCCAGGAGTAATGGAAAAAATAGGCTTAGATTATACTAAGCTTGTAAAGACAAAACCAGACCTAATATATTGCGCCATAACCGGGTACGGACAAAGCGGCCCGTATCAATCTCGGGCCGGGCATGATTTAAACTTTTTGGCTTTATCAGGTATTTTAGATACCATAGGATCTAAAGACGGTCCCCCGGTTATTCCGGGAGTTCAGATAGCAGATATTGGCGGGGGAGGACTTTTTGCTCTTTTTGGTATTATGGCTGCCATCTACTACCGCGAAAGAACAGGCCAGGGGCAATATATTGATGTCTCTATGTTGGATGGTCTTCTAAGCTGGCTGCCTTTAATAACTGCTGAATGTCTTTCCGGCAGCAAAATCAAAAGAGGTCAAACGATGTTAACCGGTAAATTAGCCTGCTATAATATATACAAAACCAAAGATAGTAAGTATATGTCTTTGGCAGCACTTGAGCCGAAGTTTTGGCAAGAGTTTTGTGCAGTTGTAGAAAGAGGAGATTTGCTGGACAGACAATATCAACCGGATCAGGAAAACTTGAGGAACATCTTAAAAGGGGTTTTTATACAAAAGACAAGAGGGGAATGGGAGCAGGTATTTGCTCTTAAAGATGCCTGCTGTGAACCGGTATTAGAGATTGAAGAGGTTATCAATTTTTCTGACTCCAAGAAAGAAATAAACCAACTTGGTTATCCCATTAAGTGTTCCGCTGTCTTTCCTCGTAAAACCGCATCGCCGCCAGCATTAGGGGCCCATACAAAAGAGATGCTACTAAAATTAGGATTTAATGAAAAACAGATCGAAATGTTTAAAAATAACGGGGTTATTTAAGTTGTAGTAGTTCACCCCCACCCCCGCATCAAGTGCGGGGCAGGCTCTAACCCTTCCCCGTCAAGGGCTGACCATGTCCCACATTTTTTGCTGACACCGGGGGCCAGGGTTCAAGGGTTTAAGGCAGCGAAGCGGGCACAAACAGAGTAAAAATCCCCTCTAAAAAGAGGGGTGGACGCGGAGCGGACGGGGTGTGTAAAAAGGCGGGAAATACACACCCCTAAATCCCCTCTTATTAGAGGGAACTTGCATAGTAATTGTTCAGGTATTCAGAACTCAGGATTCAGAAATAGAATCACTGAAAACTGAAAGTAACTACTCAGGTCTTCCTTTTTAGAAAAGGATATGTTTTTTGCGCATCCCCACTTTAGAAAAGGGGGGCGAGGGGGGATTTGAAGACATCTGGATAGCAACAAGGTTCTAAGTTATAGGTTCACGGTTAGAAAACGATGAACCTGGAACCTTCTTTGCCGTTAACTGTGAACCTTTTTTAACCTTTTTTAACCGTTGAACCTTCTTTAATGGAGATAATTATGATCCATAAAATCTCCCCTATCCCCTCTTTACCAAAGAGGGGGATAAAGAAAATATACCTGAGGCTCTTGCAAAAGTCTGAAAGAATAAGATTTCTCCC
>JAJOKM010000176.1 GCA_021129835.1 Thermodesulfovibrionales bacterium
AAATTGCAGAAAAGATTGGTGTATCACTTTTAGATATTAAAGATACTATTGACAAATTAAAAAAAGAAGGTGTGCTTGAGTTGGCAAAGTAAGTGCAAAAAAGCATCTAACAAAAGCATCCAGCGGACGGAAAAAAGCGCCGCTCGTTTCTCGTTCTGCTTTTTTCCGCCGCTGATGCTAAGCGTTATGTGCTTACACATCTCACGGAGATAAGCAATGGATGATAGATCGTTGGTAACGCGTCTGCTCGAAATCGGTGCCGCTGCACGCCGGAAAAATGCCGACGCCTATGCAACTCCATCGGATGATTCCGACCTCAAACGTATCAGCGCCGCAACGATCGCTAATTGGCTTGAAGAACTAGGCCGCCATCGCCTGATTGGCGATGTTCAACCGTGTTTTACAGATTCAGGTGCTGGATTTAGATTTCAGGTCACTGATGAAGCCATCCGTTTGTTATCAGATCAATTCGAATTCGACGCATGGCTTAACAAGATAATTCCGCCTACCCCTGAATTCGATGTTTTCATTAGCTATGCTACGGACGACTCAGCAATTGCCGATGAATTGCGAAATGACCTCGAAGAGAACGGCTTGAAATGTTTCATGGCTGAAAAAGACATTCAAGTGGCAACGGAATGGCAAGACTCGATTCGCGCAGTGTTGATTGGCTCAAAACGGGTATTGGTTTTGCTGACTCCGCGGTCGATCAATCGCCCATGGGTTTTGATGGAAACTGGTGCAGCATGGGCGCTGGGCAAGACGCTGATTCCAGCACTTTCCCAAGTTTCCGTGAAAGATTTGTTTGATCCGATTCGGCGGCATCAAGCACGGGTGATAGAAACAACGGCCCAAAGAAAAGCGCTGGTTAATGAACTCACCGACACATAACAAAACGCGGCACCTGCCGCTATTCCGCTGCCCTTGTGTGTCATGAAGAAAGGCGTAAGCCTTTCGTGCTGTATTAAAGATGAGAGTAGGTCTCTCGGTTTCGGCGACCAGAAGCTGGAATCAAACCGCCCTATGCGGCATTCATTAAGAGTTTTTGTCGTGAGCGATTAGGGAAAAAGGCAATCAAAGAATTGTCAGGTGCGTATTGGGGAGATGAACGCAAGTAAACCCCTGATGAGGTGTCGAAATAGAAAACGATACTGTCAAAACCAAACTCCGAGCGTAAGTTTGGGATAAGCTTTGATGTGAACTGGCATAACAGACAAAGCGGCAGTCGGCACAGAGGGGGCATGAACTCAATACAGGCTTTAATACGGAACATGAGAACCTGTCGTTCTGATGCCAAGGGAGAAGCTCAAGTGGAGACCCCACAAGGCGAGAGTACCGATGCAGAACACAGGGACGGATTAGCCCGTAGTAGTGAAGAAGTTTCTGCAATGGAAATGGAGCGAAGGGGCTAAATCATTCAGTCTGGTTTGATGAGTCAACCAGTTATGGGAGGAACCCATCGGAACAGACAAAACCTTATAACATACCAAAACGCCTTATTTATGAGGCATACAATCGGGCATGTGCATAAGGTTGAATGATAAGAGCCGCATGAAGCGAGAGTTTTACGTACGGTTCTGTGAGAGCCTTTAGGGGCAGTTCCTTTGGGCTACTCGACCATAGCGGTAGGTGAGCTTGAGCGTTATGTTGAAAAAACTCGTAGACGCGATTTATAATTAAAATGGTAAAGCTTGAACATCCACCCTTAAAAGGAAGTTATTTATGAGAACTAAATGGATTCAAAGTCTTGTAAACGGTTCAGACGTAACGCTGGTTGAGGGAGTATGTGGCACTGAATCGAACCTGGCCAATCATCCAGAAGGCAGTTTCGCTGGCAATACAACAGTAATTCTTGGGGCGGCAAGTCCACCAGAAATGGAAATACTTTTCAAAACGAAAGCTGAATGGAAAATCACTCTTCCCTCAGACCATATAGAAGACTGGGCGCAAGGCTTTATAGTGGTGGGCTGCGTGCGTATGTTCGGTGGTTGTCACTCTGAGTATAAAAATCAACGTGTGCAGATATATATAAATGACAAGGAAATAGAGTGGTTTGATCTTAGAGATGTGCCACCACCACATGCAGATTATTTCCACAGACCAATTCTCCCGTCTCATGAGACACTGGAAGAAATTTCAATATGCCAAACAGTTTACCTCTGGCCAATAGATAAACATAAGCTTGTTGTTGCCTGCCCGCAAACCGTCAGGTTGGAGATCGATAAATATGTACAATGGGACATAGACCATATCGGAATACTTGCAAAAGTATGCGTTAAACCAGCGTACGATGTTGCATTGTCTTTTGCTGGTGAGGATCGTGAGTATGTTGAAAAAGTAGCCGCCCATTTAATAAAACGTGGCGTAAATGTTTTTTATGATGATTATGAAAGAGTTGATCTCTGGGGTAAAAATTTATATACACATCTTGTCGAGGTATACAGGGATAAAGCGCTACACACTGTAATGTTTTTGTCACATCACTATGCCAAGAAGTTATGGACTAACCATGAAAGAGAGGCTGCTCAAACATGTGCTCTCGAGACTAGTAGCGAATACATCTTACCTGTTCGATTCGATAACACAGATATCCCCGGCATTTTGTCGACAACGGCTTACATTGATCTAACTGACTTAAAACCTGAGACGCTATCGAATATAATTATCGAGAAAGTCGACATTATCAAAAAAGAACAATATAGATACTGGAAACAAATAGATACTGATTGAGCATAATAATCGGCTAAAGACGGATTACAATTACGCTGCGCTCCATTGCAACAGCTTAGCCGAGACGTGTAGGATGGAATATGCATGGAAGTAGTCTGGACAGAATACATGAAGTACCGTGCAAAGCTGCGCAGCTTTGATCTTGATAAGATAAAGCACATTATGCGATATTCCACGGAGCGTTACTATGACATTGCGACCCAGAGACTTATTGTAGTTGGACGCCACAACGAAATGTTGGTTTTGGTGCCATATGAGCGTGAGGGAAATAAAATTACACCCATAACTGTTCATGCCACCACACGGCAGCAGATCAACTTCAGATTAAAGATGGGGAGGTTCCGAAATGAATAAGGCACATATGGAGTATTTTGAGAAAGAGGACATTCTGCATTTGGCCGTTTCAGATGAATCTGAGGATAGCAG
>JAJOKM010000012.1 GCA_021129835.1 Thermodesulfovibrionales bacterium
CTATTTTCATAGTATTTTCATGTACTTAATTCACGGATTCAGGTTAATCTTAAATGTAACTATTCTGGATTCAGAATCCAGATATAGAATACCTATAGGCTTCAAGAAGTTTACTACCTTCTAACTATAGCATTCTGAATTCTGAATGTGGGCAGGAATGATAATTGAGGAGTTTAAATAGACTTGCCCCCCCAAAAAACACTGGAGCTTCGCCTCAGCGCTTTAAGTTGTTAATACCCTTAATGCCTTTAGTCTGCGTGGGTGCTTTAATTTTCTCAAGGCCTTGGCCTCTATCTGCCGTACACGCTCCCTTGTTATAGAGAGATATCTACCAACTTCTTCAAGGGTATGATCCTTGTCGGTGCCAATGCCAAATCTCATCCTTATAACAGTTTCTTCCTTGGAAGTTAGTGTTCTTAACACTCTCTGAATCTGCTCAGACGACTTTATCCTTTCAGCATCAAAGTATGGTGAAGTGCCTGTTTCATCACTTATAAAGTCCTCGAGTTCCGCATCTTCATCGCCTACAGGTGTTTGTAGTGCTATTGGATCCTGAATAGCCCTAAAGACTTCTTCAACCTTTTTGACCGGAACCTCAAGTTTTTCAGCTATCTCACCATTAGTTGGTTCTCTCCCAAATTGTTGGGTGAGCCCCTTTGAGGCCTTCGAAACACGATTATAAAACTCCATCATATGCACCGGAACACGAATTGTCTTTACTTGATCAATAAGAGCTCTTGTAATGGCCTGTCTTATCCACCATGTTGCATAGGTGCTGAATTTAAATCCCTTCTCATACTTAAACTTATCAACAGCTCTCATGAGACCTATGTTTCCTTCTTGAATAATGTCTAATAAAGGCAATCCTCTGCCTGTATAATTTTTGGCGATATTTACCACTAGCCTTAGATTTTTGGTTACCAGCTCATTTTTCGCCTCGGCAACAAGATAGCTTGCCTTTGATATCTTATTCCATGTGTCTCTCACCGCATCTATATCCATATCTACTTCTGCTTCCACCCTCTTATAATCAGTTTGCACCTCCTTTGAAAGCCTCACTAATTCTTTTGTGTTTTGCCCCTTTTTCTTTTTCTCATTTATAACGGATTTTAGCTCCTTCAGGCTCACATATTCTTTTATTGTCCTATCAGAATTTCCGATTATTTTCATCAATTCTCTAAGCCTTGAAAGGGTCTTTGCGAGAGCCTCCACGGCTATTTCCTCTTTTGTCAGGAGATCCTCTTCTAATTTAATTGTGTCTTTTATCTTGTTATAGAGTGGAAGGGCAGATACTATGTCTCTTATTATATTCTTTCCCTCTTCAAGCTTTTTTGCAATCTCAATTTCCTCGTACCTTGTGAGGATAGAGATATCTCCCATGGAATTAAAATATGCCTGTACTAAATCCTCTGCCCGCTCAGGCTCCTCTGCCTCTTCTGCCTTTTCACCTACCGCAACACCTTCCTTATTGTCAACAATCTTAACACCCATTTCACTAAGGATATCCATAAGATTTTCGAGTTCGTCAGGTGAAAAAAACTCGGATGGAAGGGCTTCATTTATTTCATCATATGTGATAACTTCACGCCTCTTGCCGAGATTAATAATCTCTTCGAATATATCTTTCTCTCGCATATTTCGTAATTAATCCCTTTAAAATTACTAAAAACTAAAGAAAGGTGAAAACCTTTCTTTAGTTGACGAGAAATCTGCCCTTCTGAGCTGCAAAATAAAACCACTCAATACAAAGCTCTTGCAAAAGCCAGCATATTGTCACCTTGAACTTGTTATTGATGGACTTTTAGGCTTTTGCAAGAGCTTTGTATTACTGATATCTCTCAGATGAAATTTTTTTCAACATAGACTTTATTAAGTAACTACTCAGGTTCACGGTTCAAGGTTGAAAAACGATTAAAATTAAACAGGCTGAACCTTAGTAATCATAAAAATATAAGGTTATTAACCGTGAACTGCGAACCTGAGTAGTTGCTTATTTTATCAAATTGAATTTTGCAATCGGGCAAAACCCGATTGCAAAATTGTAAATGCAATTAAAAAAATTGACAAAGGAGAAAAGGAAAAGTGGGTCAAGACGCACGGCCTATTAGTACTGGTAAGCTGAATGGATTACTCCACTTACACCTCCAGCCTATCAACCTGGTGGTCTACCAGAGACCTTTAGTCGAGCACTCAACAAGTTGAATACTCGAGGGAGACCTAATCTTGGGGTGGGCTTCCCGCTTAGATGCCTTCAGCGGTTATCCCGTCCGAACATAACTACTCAGCATTGCCACTGGCATGACAACTGAAACATCAGAGGTCCGTCCATCCTGGTCCTCTCGTACTAAGGACAGCTCCCCTCAAGTCTCCTACGCCTACAGCAGATAGGGACCGAACTGTCTCACGACGTTCTGAACCCAACTCACGTACCGCTTTAATGGGCGAACAGCCCAACCCTTGGGACCTACTTCAGCCCCAGGATGCGATGAGTCGACATCGAGGTGCCAAACCGCGTCGTCGATGTGAACTCTTGGACGCGATTAGCCTGTTATCCCCGGCGTACCTTTTATCCGTTGAGCGATGGCCCTTCCACTCAGTGCCACCGGATCACTAAGCCCTACTTTCGTACCTGTTCGGCTTGTCAGCCTCACAGTCAAGCCTCCTTATGCCTTTGCACTCGATGGCTGGTTTCCGTCCAGCCTGAGGAGACCTTTGGACGCCTCCGTTACTCTTTAGGAGGCGACCGCCCCAGTCAAACTACCCACCAGGCAATGTCCCCCGCCCAGATTATGGGTGCAGGTTAGAATTTCAGCAGCACGAGGGTGGTATTTCAAGATTGGCTCCATGCAGACTGGCGTCCACACTTCATAGCCTCCCACCTATCCTACACACATATTGCCAAAATTCACTGCCAAGTTATAGTAAAGGTGCACGGGGTCTTTCCGTCTAGCTGCAGGTAACCGGCGTCTTCACCGGTATCTTAAATTCACCGAGTCCCTCGCCGAGACAGCGGCCAAGTCGTTACTCCATTCATGCAGGTCGGAATTTACCCGACAAGGAATTTCGCTACCTTAGGACCGTTATAGTTACGGCCGCCGTTTACCGGGGCTTCAATTCA
>JAJOKM010000084.1 GCA_021129835.1 Thermodesulfovibrionales bacterium
TTTATTGGTTATTTTAGTAATGCCAAATTATATTTCGGAAAGTCGGGTTAGATATATTTACAGAGAAACAACTTCAGCTTTTTCATAAATTAGGTATAGATAATAAGGGAATAGTTCAAATATCCAATCTTGGGATTGAATATCCGAAAATTCATAAAGCACAAAAATTTGCCTGTAGATCCTTAAAGGGGAAAGGTTCTGCAAGTGGCATAAGAATAATTTACGCCTATTTTGAAGATGAAGGGCGTGTGGAATTTATTGAGATTTATTATAAAGGCGACAAGGAGAATGAAGATAGAGAAAGAATATTAAGGCATTACAGTAAAGAAGGTTGAAATATCACGGCCAATAAAAAATCCAAGTAAACACGATGCAAAAGTGCGTACGACAGCTCAAAAGCTTGAAAAGCAGGGAATATGGTGGAGTGGGGTCGTGGGAATGGCGGAAATGGGGTCGGGCCGAGCTATCATATCGAAATGTAGTTTAATGCTACCGGTCCAGAACGCCTCTTGGCCTCAAAGAGCCATTAGAGCCAACTCCGCTTATCCCTGGCGAATTTGAGCAAGAATTCCCTTTTGTGGCATCTGTGGGTTATATAGGCCAGACATATCCAGATATGTCTGGCCTCTTCGCCCTTGCCAGATGCTTCTTGCTAAAATCCTTTTTTTGCCTCTATAAGTGCGATTATTGGGTAGATAATAGGGTTCTTACCCACTTGAAATGGGAAAGAGCCGATATTAGCCCGATTCTCGACATAACTACAAATAATATCAACTATCTATCTTGGCCCGACCCCCCGCCCATCCCCTATGACTTCGACATAGAAGCCCCATTTCTTATTAATTTTGTAATGGTCTACTCTCTTAACCTTTGATCGACAGTCCATCCGTCTAACTCAGAGCTCCGGTCATAACCCCGAACGGGGACCCGACCAAGACTATGGACACCTATTTCACATTGCCGGAGAAGAGTTTGCTTTATTTGACAGTCTACTTTTTAGGCTCACTGCGGCCTTTCGTTGATCATAACGAGTTGTGTGGGGTTAATCCACAAATATTCATCCGGAAAAATCTCAGCCAATATCCAGCCAGCGTTTCTGATTTCCACCACTGTAAACTCCAAAGCCTTTCCAAAGCTAGTTACGACCCCATAAGAACTCCCTACTTTCAAAAAGTCTGGTGTTTTGTTGACGGCAGGAGGCACGCATCCGGACAAGGTGAGTGTTAGAGCCAGAATCATCGCGGCAACAACCAGTCCTATTTTATTTCTGTTGAACTTCATAAGTCTTCCCTCCTTTCGTTTTTTATGAGTAATAATGGTTTGTTTTCCATCCGCCACACAGCTTTTCCGCTTTTACTCAAATCTTATCTCGGCCTCGTCGAGCAAACTTCTCGTTTCCTCTCCTCTAATTCTTAGCGCTGACACTCAAAGCAGAAATAGGTCCCCCGGCCCCTCAGCGACACTCTCTGAATAGGAGACCCACAGCAGAGGCAAGACCCCCCGCGGCGATGGGCGACTTGAAACTCCAGATGTGCCTTCCCGATTCCCCCATCGGGATGACGGTAGGTGTTGATACTCGCTCCCCTATGCTTTATCCCCGCCTGCAATACCTTTACGATCCCGCGGTGCAATCGCTTGACTTCGTCAGTTGAAAGGGTATTGGCCTTCCTTAAGGGATGAATATGGGAGGCAAACAGTGCTTCATCGGCATACATATTGCCGATGCCCGCTATGGCGTGCTGGTCGCAGAGCAAGACTTTTGCTGCCGCTCGGCACTGGCTTAAAAGGTTCCCCAAGATGACCGGCGTGAAGGAGGGCTCCAGAGGTTCAATACCTAACTTGCCGATGACCTTGTTCTCATTCTCGGTGAGCCACATCGAGCCGAATTGACGCTGATCGACGAAATGCAAATCGGCACTGCCATTCAGTCTGAATATTGCGATGGTGTGTTTCTCCGGTCCGCAAGAGACATTCTTAAGCAGGAGCATGCCGCTCATCTTCAGATGAATGATCAGGGTTTGGCCACCAGAGAGTCGAAGGAGGAGGTATTTTCCTCTCCGGACGATGGTCATTATCTCCTGGCCAATGAGGCTCTGACGGAATGCTTCCGGTGAAGGCTCGTGCACCGCCTTTTGTCGGAATAGTTCAACTCCGACAAAACAACGACCTTTCACCTGAGGAGCGAGCTCGTTCTTTATGGTCTCAACTTCCGGCAGTTCAGGCATTTATAGTCAGCTCCCAAAAACCTTGTGGCCTTTTGGAGACCCCGTGGTTTTACCTTGGTCTGTGCAGTAGATAGTAGGTAGTAGATACTATAATCCTTAGCAGGCCTGCAGGATCTCTCTGCTTAGCTGCTCCGCTTTCGATTTACCAAGGAAGAGCTCCACCAATTTGATGGAGAACTCCACTGCGGTCCCTGCTGCCTGACTGGTTATGACCCGGCCATCAACAACAACCCTCTCATCTACATGCTGAGCTCCACCCAGCATGTCCTTCACCGCTGGGTAGATAGTCGCCTTTCTTCCTTTGAGTATACCGGCGTTTGCGAGCACCGACGGAGCACCGCAAATGGCGGCGACATACTTGTCCTTCCCATACATCTCCCGGACTAACCCCAGCACCCTTTCGTCCTTTCCGAGGTTTACAAAACCTGGATAGCCACCAGGAAGGACAATGGCAGCAAAGTCATCGGCATTCATCTTGTCTATCAGGGTATCAGGCATTACCTTGATACCATGTGCCCCGTCAATGGCCCCCTCCCTTAGACCGGCAATGATCACCTCAAGCCCAGCTCTCCTCAGGATATCAACGATAGCGCTAAACTCGATCTCCTCAAACCCATCTACTAACGGAACCAAAATCTTCATCTCAACCCCCTTTTTTTGAAATTTCTAAATTATAGTATACCGATAGGGCCATGGGGTGTCAATTTTTTTGGGTTCTTCTCCAAATTTAGTAGAGATTAGGTAGTGTAGGGCTTTATGCCCGTAAACATATGAGCCAAAAAATCTGTAGAAAATTCGTCTTGAGCGAGCTTTGTCCTGCGACCCACAGATGAATTTGATATTTAATTACGCCCATAAAGGGCTACACTACCATGCGGGTAACT
>JAJOKM010000077.1 GCA_021129835.1 Thermodesulfovibrionales bacterium
AAAGCGATCAACGGTATAGACAACAATAACTGATATTTCAAGACCTGACCCCATTGCCAATGCCAATGCCAATACCGTATTCCTTTATCTTGCTTAAGAGTGTCTTGTAACTGACTTTAAGCATTTCTGCTGTTTTAGTTTTGTTGCCACCTGCCTGTTTGAGGGCATCCTCTATTCTTACTCTTTCAGCAGCCTTTGCTGCTTTAGCAGCAACTTCATGGAGCGGCGCATCAAGGTTAATCTTCTTATAAGGGCCATCTCTGTGAAAGCTAAAATGCTCGGGCAGAAGAGCCGTCCCATCGCACAGGATAACTGCCCTCTCTATCGCATTTCTAAGTTCTCTTGTATTGCCTCTCCATTCATGAGCTAAGAGAATCCTTTCGACTTCCGGAGAAACAGAAGACGATATATTCTTGCCAATCTCCCTTGCCAGAACGGGTATAAAATATCTCACAAGCGGGATAATGTCTTGTCTCCTCTCCCGCAGTGGAGGAATTGCGATCGGAAATACATCTAACCTGTACAATAGATCTTCTCTGAATCGACCTTCAGAGACCTCCTTTTTAAGGTCCTTATTGCTTGCTGCAACTATCTTTAAATCGACCTTTATTGTTTTTGTCCCCCCTACCCTCTCAAACTCACTCTCCTCCAAGACCCTCAGAAGCTTTGATTGCAAAGGCATTGCCATATCCCCTATTTCGTCGAGAAATACCGTGCCTCTGTCCGCCAGTTCAAATCTTCCATGTTTTATCTCGGTTGCCCCTGTAAATGCACCTTTTTCGTGTCCAAAGAGCTCGCTTTCTATTAAGTCTTTCGAAATTGCTGCACAATTGATAGCCACGAAGGACTTACTCGCTCTTGGACCCATATAATGGATTGCCCTTGCGATAACCTCTTTGCCGGTCCCGCTTTCACCAAGGATTAAGACGGTCGTCTTAGTGGTCGCCACCCTTTTCACCTTCTTTATAATCTCATTCCATTTATTGCTCACTCCAATTATTTCGGGCATCTCCAGAAACTTAGAGAATTCCTTTTTCAATACGAGATTTTCCCTCTCGATACTCTTTTCTTCCAGTGCCCTCTTAATTATTAACAAGAGATGCTCTGGGTCAAATGGCTTAGTAATGAAGTCGTATGCACCTCCCTTCACCGCCTCAACGGCCTTTTTGATACTACCAAATGCGGTTATTACGACAACAGGAACAAGTGGGAAACTCCGCTTGACGGCCTTTAATATCTCCATGCCATCTCCATCTGGCAGACGCATATCTGTAATCACAGCATCAAACCCACCTTGCAAAAGCGCAGCAACGCCGTCGCTAACAGTGTAAGCAGGCCTGACTGCAAATCCGTCAGCCTGAAAAGTCCTGGTAAGCATATCTACCATTGCCTCTTTATCTTCCACTATCAGGATTTTCTGCATGGTCGCCCCCGTAGCACAGACATTCTTGTCTGTGGTATCAGAATCACAGGCAGGAATGCCTGTGTTACCTTACTCCCCCGCTGGCAAGAACAATCGAAAGGTACTGCCTCTGCCTTCTCTGCTTTTGACGCTGATATTTCCGTTATGTCCCATGGCTATTTTTTGCACAAGGGGCAATCCTATTCCCGTGCCCCTCTTCTTTGTGGTATAAAATGGCATAAATATTTTGTTTAAGTCTTCTTTTGGTATGCCTCTGCCGTTATCCTTAACAATAACGAACAGGCCATCCCTGCCGGTTAGACTCTCCTTCTCTATATTTATCCATACCCTCTCTCCGGCATCAACAGCATTCTGGAGGAGGTTCTTTATTGCCTGCCTTAAGAGAACCTCATCTCCTCTGACCGTGACAGGACGACTAAAAGAAAAGTCTATTTTTTGGGTGGCGTCACCCATGCCTTTAACGACATCTCTAATAGTCTTTGTAATGTCTATATCCATTTTGTCGATAGGTCTATCGGAGAATTTAAGCAACTCTTCCATAACACGATTCATCTCCTCGACTTCGCCGACAATGCCCTGAACAACTTCCCTCCTCTGGTCAGTCTCATCGAGGTCCTTTAAAAGGAGTCTGGCATATCCGACTATTACACTCATTGAATTCCTGAACTCATGAGCTATTCCAGCAGACACCTCTCCAAGGGCAGCCAGTCTCTCCTTCACTATGAGCTGCTCTTTTAGTGACCTTATCTCGCCTCCCAATGTATGAAATGCTGCTACCACAGTATTCATTTCGGCATGTCTTGCCTCTGACTTTTTTTTCTCTCTAAATAGGCGCGGGAGGAATATCACGACGACAAAAAGCAACAGCAGAAAAAGAGCGGTTAATAGAAAGACGATGAAAATATCAGGATTAGTATCTCTCAGGTCGCTTCAACCTCCCTGCCATGGTTGCGCAGGCTAAAAGCCTGTATAACTATGTTTTTTCTCAATTTCAGACCTCTCGCTTATTATGAATGACACCTTCTTTGAATTTCAAGCTATTTTTTGATATACTTTTTTTGGTGGAGGACTTTCAAAAAAAGGCGATACTCGAGACTTTATTGTTTGTTGCTGGCGAGCCAGCCGAAGTGGGCATTATTATGAAGGCAACCGAAATGCATGAGTCCGAGATCAAGAGGTTAATGAATGAATTGATGTCAGACTATAAAGAGAAAAACTCTGGCATACTGATTGCGGAAATTGCAGAAGGTTATCAGATGGTCACAAACCCTGATTTTGCCATTTGGGTGAAGAAGTTCAAAAATATAAATCGGGCAACCAGGCTATCCCAATCTGCATTTGAGACCCTGGCAATTGTAGCCTATAAACAACCAATAACCCGACTCGAAGTAGATCAGCTAAGGGGCGTTAATTCTGACGGTGTTGTTAAAGGTCTAGTAGACAAGAGGCTTATTAAAATTACCGGTAAAAGAAAGACTCCCGGGAGGCCATTTCTGTATAGCACAACAAAAGGGTTTTTGCGATACCTTGGCCTTAAAGACTTAGGTGATCTGCCGCCCATCAGCGACTTCTTAAATGAAGGGACAACATAAAAGGATTTCCTGACAAAAGGAAAAGTCAGATGTCAAAACCCACACACCCCGTCTGCTCCGCAGCCACCCCCTCCCCAAGAGGGGAATT
>JAJOKM010000115.1 GCA_021129835.1 Thermodesulfovibrionales bacterium
GAAGGGAGAAATCTTAGATTTCTCAGTCGCATACTCCTTCGAAATGACAAGCAGGGACATCGTTTGCGACGATACAAAGTTGACATGACACTATTAGCTAATGGCTAATAGCTAGTAGCTTACTGCCAAAAAGGAGGGGGATATATGCAATATATAGGGTTTACCATAGGCGGCAGCGAATACACAGTGCCGATTTTAAGGATCCAGGAGATTGTAAACCTGCCACGACTGACAAAGCTGCCTTTAGCGCCTTATTATGTGGAAGGCATTACAAATCTGAGAGGAAGGATAATGCCGGTAATTAACCTCAGAAAGATCGTAGGTATGGATAACGGGTCCGCAGGCAAACAGGTGATAGTAGTTACAAGCGGCCGCATCATCTTTGGTGTTTTAGTCGACAGCATAACAGGTGTTATTACGATAGATGAGTCAGAGATCGAGCCTCCAACAGATTTAAACGCCTCGGAGATTATTGAGGGTGTTGCAATGCCAAATGATAAATTAGTAATGCTTCTCGATACGAAGAAGCTCATCCCGGCAGAGGACATGAGTATTTTTGAAGACGAGATTTTATCTATAGAGGAATCTGGCGATAAAGTCGAAGTGACAAAAAAGATAGAAGGTAAATGCGGCGAGACGGTCATAAAGGAGACGATGGATGCAAAGAGTTTTTTCGAGAAAAAGATAGATGCTCAAGATCCGAGATATGCGATCTTTAATGACATGATTAAATTCATGGAAGCCATATCAAAGCAGGATTATGAAGAGGCTGATACGGCTATACATGCCATTATGCAAAAAGGCCAGGGCGATTTATTTAAGGAAGTAGGAAGGGTTACGAGGAAGCTCCATAATTCTATCAGGAATTTTAGGGATGCTGTAGATCCCAAACTCAAGGATATGGCAATAGCAGATATACCAAATGCAGCCGACAAACTCAATCACGTTATAGATAAGACAGAAGAGGCAGCCCATAAGACAATGAGCATAGTCGAAAGGTCGATACTCGAAATGGATGAAGTTGCTTCACATATAAGAAACATCGAGGGGCCAGAAGACTCAAGGGAGTATTTAAAAGGTTTTAAGGATAGGCTTGAAGATGACCTGACCGAGATACTCATGACACAATCCTTCCAAGATCTAACAGGGCAGATCATAAAGAAGGTAATTGAACTTATCGAAGATGTAGAGAAAGAGCTCGTAAACCTGGTAGCGACATTTGGAGTAAAGATTGAAGAAGGCAAGATTGTGAAAGTTTGTGAGACCGAGAAGGTTTCGCAGAGCGATGTAGACGACCTTTTAAAGGATTTGGGGTTTTAGGGCATAAGCGCTAACCTAAGCGATAAATATAGTCTTATTATTGTGTAGAATGTAGAATATCGAACAAGGAATAATGAATGTCGAAGGAAAGTAGAATATAAAAATTGCCAAGCAAAAAGATGCCAAAACTTCATAATTCAAAATTCCTTGTTCAATATTCATTATTCTCTTGAATTTTGTTAGCCTGTTAGGTTAGCGATTATGGGGTTTTTAGGGAGATACAGGCATGATAGTAAAAGTCCTTATTGTTGATGACTCGGCATTTATGAGAAAGGCACTCAGCAGTATGCTTTCGGGCGATCCTAATATAGAGATTGTCGGCATTGCAAGGGATGGTCTCGAGGCAATCGACAAAGTCGAACGCCTGAAGCCAGACATTGTGACCATGGATGTGGAGATGCCAAGGATGGATGGTATTACTGCACTGAAACATATTATGGAGAGGAATCCGGTCCCGGTGATTATGGTTAGCTCTATGACCACAGATGGCGCAAAGGCCACGCTGGATGCCTTTGACCTGGGTGCAGTAGATTTTATTCCCAAGAATCTCTCGGACCTCTCAGTAAACATAGTAAAGATAAAAGAGATACTAATTGACAAAATAAAGCATATCGCCAGGAAAAGGGTCATAAAGAGGCATGTCAGGGCAGTAACTGCACCTAAGGTGATCGATGTTCCTAAATCAATGACAGCGAGGACAACGGGAGAGCGAAAAATTGGCATTATATCCATTGGGACCTCTACAGGTGGGCCCAAGGCACTTCAGGATGTAATACCGAGATTACCGAAGGACTTTCCCGTTCCAATTGTGATTGCCCAACATATGCCGCAAAACTTTACAAGGCCTTTTGCTGAGAGATTGAATCAACTGGGCCAACTCGAAGTAAAGGAAGCCAAAGAGGGGGATGTCTTAAGGGCGGGAACGGCCTTTGTCGCCCCTGGAGGTAGGCACATGAAGGTGAAAAGACAGAGAGGATTAGAGACGGTGATAAATATCTCTGAGGATGAAGGAGAATTTATTTATCGCCCGTCTATCGATGCCTTAATGTCATCAGTAGCAGAGTATTTCCCGAGCAGGGCACTCGGTGTAATACTGACGGGCATGGGAAATGACGGACTTAAGGGACTCGCCGCTATCAAAAAAGCAGGAGGCAGGGTATTTGCACAAGATGAAGAGACCTCTGTGATATATGGAATGCCAAAGGCAGTAGTCGATGCGGGTATAGCAGATAAGATTCTGCCAATAGAGGAGATAGCAGGGGAGGTTATAAATTCGGTTTAAGGAGGATCCTAAATGGATGCATTAATGGCAGCAGATGAGATATTACAACTAGTAACCTTTACCCTTGACAAAGAGGAGTATGCAGTAGATATCCTCAAGGTTCAGGAGATAAACAGGATGACGGAGATTACAAGGGTGCCTAACTCGCCACCACAGATGGAAGGTGTGATTAACCTGAGAGGGAAGGTGATCCCAGTAGTAAACTTAAGAAAGAGGTTCGGTCTTACCCCAAAAGACAATGACGAACATTCAAGGATAATGATAATGGATATTCAGGGCATAACGATAGGGTTTGTGATGGATTCGGTATCAGAGGTATTAAGGGTGCCCTCAAGTATAGTGGAACCTACACCACCAATGGCGACAAATATATCTACAGAGTTTATAAAAGGCATAGCAAAAATGGAGGAGAGACTTATAATCATTCTCGATATGGATAGATTGATAGGAAAAGAGGAGACCGCGAGTATCGAGGCAGTTAGCAGTTAGCAGT
>JAJOKM010000113.1 GCA_021129835.1 Thermodesulfovibrionales bacterium
ACGGGCATAAAGCCCTACACTACCTAATCTCTACTAAATTTGGAGAAGAGCCAAAGGTATTAAGCCTCTAAGTAGTATTACACTTTTAAGTATAGCTATTAAGTCAAGCCTTTGTCAAAGAAATGATCTCACCATCTCACATATCAAATCACTCAGGGTATGACCTTATTTAACGGATACTCAACGATGCCTGTGGCACCTGCGCTCTTTAAGCTCGGGATAACATCCCGTACAAGTCTTTTATTAATTATTACCTCGATGGCATACCAGCCAGTTTCAGAAAGGGGAGAGACTGTCGGTGAGTGTAGGGCAGAAAGCAGACTTAAGACCTCCTTTAATGACTTTTCAGAGGCATTCATCTTAAGTCCAACCTTTTCTTCCGCTACAAGGGCCCCCCTTAGAAGTATCACGATGTTTTCTATCTTTCGTCTCTTCCACTTATCCTTCCATGCCTTTTTATTAGCAATAAATCTGGTGGTGGACTCAACAATGGTCTCTACTATCCTTAAATTATTTGCCTTCAGTGAAGCCCCTGTCTCGGTGATCTCTACAATGGCATCTGCAAGATGCGGGGTCTTAACCTCAGTTGCCCCCCATGAAAAGTCAACATCGGCCCTTATCTTTTTTGACTCCAAATATTTTTTTGTGAATCCCACAAGCTCTGTAGCAATGCGCTTGCCCTCTAAATCCCTAATGGTCGTTATCTTTGAATCATTAGGAACAGCAATAACCCATTTTACAGTCCTGAAACCTTCCTTTGAATATTTTAACTCTGCAACCTCTACTACATCGGCATCTTGTTCAAGGATCCAGTCATGCCCTGTAAGACCACAGTCTAGATGTCCATTTTCTACATATCTTGCCATCTCCTGTGCCCTTAAAAGCATCGATCCTATTTCAGGGTCATCAAAGATGGGGTAGTAAGAACGGCCAGATACGGTTATGCGATAACCAGCCTTTTTAAAAAGTTTTAGTGTTGACTCCTGTAGGCTCCCCTTCGGCAGACCAAGCTTAAGAGTCTTCATTTTGTTGCCTATGTCAATTATCCTCTTTTCTTTCTTTCTGCTGCCTCAAAATTTCCTTAGAGGCTCCGAACTCTGCATCTTCCTCACAATTCGCCATTAAAGGAGAATGCTATATTATATTACCCGATCAATATAAAAAAATGCTGCTATATTATAGCAATTTTAGACGATAAAAAACCAGGTAAATTAATTTCGACGAGGAATACGAAAAAATGATATAATTTAGATATTTTACATCAAGTTTATCTACTAAAAAGGGCGGTTAGCTCAATTGGGAGAGCGCCAGAATCGCACTCTGGAGGTCAGGGGTTCGACTCCCCTACCGTCCACTTTAATGCTTCTTTCAGATAATTCAAGAACTATGATTGAATGCAGATCCGGAAAAAACAATGATACATCACGAAGAGTGATTGCCCTTTACTTATGCTTCCCCCCATGCCGCTGCCATGATGAATGGCAATATCCGCATCCACTTATCTTCTTATGACATCAAGAATCAAGTTGCCAAGATTAGTTTCTCTTGTGTATGCATTTTCCTCATTAAGGAGGAGCTGAGCTTTTCAAATTACTTCCACATTAGCAGATGTTCCCAGTGCCAGTATTGCTATTATTCCTGCCAATAAATGTTTCATTGTTATTTCCCCAGTATAATATTCATTATACCTGATTACACAGATTTTCAGACGTCCTGAGCTTTATAGGACGTCTCTTAAAGACCAAGCGCCTTACGAATAACTTTATTGATAAATATATTGTCAATTGTTCCGCTTATTAACTCAGAATATTTTCCATAAGCCCGCGTGATTGTGCCGCTGCCATGGTCTCTAAAGCCTGCCCAGGCAATGGAAAATTCCATTCCGCATGGGGTAATAAATCTTTTCCGCCTAGGACCTGCAATACTTAAGCCGCCGGCGATGCTGTCTGATGCGGTAATAAGGAGTGTGTCAGGGTTGTTTTTTGCAAACTCCAACGCTACCCCAATGGCATTATCTGCTCGTTTTACAGCTGCAATCACCATTCTTCCGTGATTTATATTGGAGAAGTCATCTGTTCCTTCTTCTTCGGCCACTAAGAGGAAACCTATCTCGTTCGGAAGAATTTCCAGGGCAACCTCTACCATTTGTGCCAATGATGGTGTATTCTCCTTGTATGCTCTTGGGGGAAAGATGTTGTATATGTTCCCAGAGGCAAATAGTCCCAGTACCTTTTCCGTCCCGGCAGGGAGAGCCATAAGCTCCTCGGCATTATAGACTATTGTGTATCCCAAGTTCAAAGCCTCTTCAATCAGGTTGCGACCGTCTCTACGGGCGCCATCTCCATGGCGACCTCTGACTCCTTTTGGAAGAAACCATCTTTCGCCGCCGCCAAGGATTACATCAACTCCTGCATGTAATATTTGGCTGGCAATTTCAGCTCGGTCATCGCGGAAGGCTACACTGGCAACGAAGACGCCGGTGCCTGGTTCAGTAATGCAGCCAGTATTGATTAAGCCAGCTGACCGGCCGGCATCTATCGCATCCTTCATTACGGTACGGAGCGGTTTTCTATTCACACACAATCCATAGTAACCGCGGTTTGTTTTTACTCCTGCTGCGTGAGCTACTGCACCTGCGGCTGAATCAGGAGACAACGCATTGGCAATGTGATTCTTTGTTACCGCTACATTCGGCAGTCTGTCCCAATTAAGCATTCCATCAGGCCCTAAGAGTACCAATCTAGCGGCAGTAAAATGCCCCTGCCCTGTCCCATCCGGGTGAATGAAGATAACATTTTTAGCCCTCCCATCACCCGGGAATATAAAAGCTACCAACAATAAAACCGCTGCCAAGAAACTCTTACCAATCATTTTCCCTCCAGATGTAAGTCTTAAGTATTAACTATCCACTTTTAATGCTATAGATTTTAATTTTATACCGAACAGATGTTGACTGTCAATACTTCCAGTATTATAATGGACCCCAAGATTTGAACTGGTAGTTTAAGCTACACTTTGCTATAATTTTTGTAACTACTCAGGTCTTCCTTTTTAGAAAAGGATATGTTT
>JAJOKM010000136.1 GCA_021129835.1 Thermodesulfovibrionales bacterium
TCTTAGTGGCCTAGCCATGTGTCAATATTAGCAAACTTAAGTGATTTGTCAAGAGGAAAGATTTGACCCCATTTGATTGGTTGATTGGTTTGACCCTTATGACTATTTTTCCGTTCAATACCTTTACTACCTCCACGACGAGCCGGTGTTATTCCTAAAACGTTCATAGTTGATGGTTCATGTTACAGAAATGCTTTTAGACTGGAGAGTAACACTGATTTCATCTGCCTGGATTAGCCGACGTACCACCGCATTTAGAAATTCCACACTGACAGGTTCTCCATCCTCTCCGTAACTCACGATTACTCCTCCTGATTCCTCAATCACATCCATTGGCGGGTCGTCACGAAGAACAAAAAGGAGAACATCCGCTTCGCTATCATATTTTATCCTCATTCTTTTTCCTCCTTCCAATATCTCTCTACTTTACTTGTCCAATAAATAGTCAAAACTTTTCTATTCCCTTCGATTTCTACAAAAGGAACTCGTAATAAGCCTTTACGAGTTTTTGTTTGTGCAACAAGGACATCCATATCTCCAAGAACAATTTGTTCTGAATGTCTTGCCAAACCTTCCACTTCTTGTCTTGTAATTCCAAGCCTTTTCTCCCATTCCTTCTGTCTTTCTTCTGCATGTTTTGTCCATATAATTTTCATTTTACTTTATTTTTATGGTGCTGTCTTGATGATAGGGAGTGTAACATAGACCTTCCCCACTTAGGGCAACATATATATAGGTCAGGTCTTCACTCTTGACAGATTCATTTATTTCCTTAGCGGTTAGCTTTTGGATAAAACTGCTCAACATCCTCTTTGCCTCATTGACCTGTTGATTAAGTTCTCTATATGTTTCATCCTGTATATAATTGAGATCGCAAGCAAGAAGCAGATGATATTCCGTCTCGCTTGCAGAACCGGCAGCGATGCTCATAAACCGGGCAAGTTCTCGCTCACTATTTCTTTAAGCTCTTCATAAATGGTATAAATAAGCCGGTTTTTGTTATTCCATTAAGTCTTTCGGAGTCTTGCGGCCCCTTTCTGTTCGATCGAAGTCGCTGTCGAAGCTAACGATTGTAAGTCTATAGCGATCTGCAACCAGGTATTGATAAGAATCATCGAAATCCAGATTGAACCGCTGTGCCACTTTGCTTAACTCGCTCGCATCCTCAGCGGCTATCCTCAACAACCGAATTCCACCAGTCACGAGGATGTCATTAGCGAAATGCACGAAGACGTTGAAGAGCTTATGGCGGAATAAGACGATGCCCACAGAGTAAAAGGAGAATTCTGAGAGGTGGAGCCTTTCTCTCGGAACGGACCGCAAAAGCATCTCGACTTCATCTGCTCCGTCTTGATCAAGAAGAAGCTCCAGAAAGATGTTGCTGTCGAGCAGATACATCAGTCCCCCCACCACTCAAGGGCCTTATGCTGAAGATCTACAGATGTATACTTATCCCGCAGTTCACGCAAAGCCCCTCTCCAGTCGAGTTTTAACTCGCCGCTTTTCCTCGGTTTAAACCTGGTTGCCCGCTTCTCGAGCAGGAACTCCACGAAGTCCCGCGCCTCCTGCTCAAGCTCGGGAGGTAGTTGGTCAACCAGTTCTTTCAGTGTCTGCATGATTTACCCTCCTTATGTCCTTATCATAGAAAAATTGGGGACGGGTTCATTTATTTCCTTCTTGGTCTCCCTTTCTTTCTGAATTCTATCTTTCTGCCAATAGTCCCTTCGATTATTGATTTGAATCTACTGTCTCCCAAGACCCCACTTTTATTGGTTGCTTCTCTGATTAGATTCCATTCATCTTCCGGGATACTCTCTTTGAATCACTTAAGATATCTTTCCACTTTTAGCTTTTGTGTAAAACTGTTTAGCATCCTTTTTAACTCATTGACCTGTATTGATTATACCATACGCAGCTTCGAGGTCAGATCTTGAATCGCCACTTTCCCGCTGCAGTGTCACTGGCACTATCACCGCCTGTTGAAAATATGCCTTAATCTGCCAATTCGAGCAAGCTCTTCCGTTCGCAGCAATAGAGTCATTGGTCACGGGTCCGTAGTCCATGGTGCGTAGTCCAAAGTCTAAGGACAGTGAAGAGTGATGGGTGAAGAGTGAAGAGTAATCGGGTTTCCAAGCTAACTCTCTTAAACTCATTAGCCCCTTTCTCCTGCCTTTGTCAGTTGACGACTGATTTCAAAATTCATTGTGGAGAGGTCGGCAGGGGCAAGATGGATTGAAGCTTCTAAAATCTCAATGCTAATGATGTTTCCATCTATATCGTAGTCCAGGATAAACCCCTCTTGAATCTCGTCGCTTTCATAATATTCGCCCTTCCGCAAGCGGATATAAAGGGCGTCTGCTTCCTCATCATATCTTACTTTCATCGCTCACCCCCAGTATTTCTCAATCTTTGAAGTCCAATAAGCTGTAATTACCTTTATTGCTTTTCCTTCTCTTGTGTAGATGGCTCTGAGAAGAAAGTCTTTACCAGCACGGTTGAAAATGCTCTGGGCAATCTCCTTCTTCCCCTTACCTTTGACAATCTGCTGAGGATGCCCGAGCATCTTCTCCACTACATTTTTTTTTGCGTTCGTTGTTTCGTTGTTGTTTCGTTGTTGGGGTCGGGCCACGCTATCTTGTTGATTATTGTTGATTATTATAGATTAATGTCCTAATAATAAGTGTTATCTGTCCCTATATCTTCGTTTTTGATCTTAAAAAGAGACCTATAGGGTACTGAAGGCTCTCGGAGTTGATATCTTTCCTCTGTTTCTATGGTTTTTCTTCCTTTGTCCAGTACGCCCAGCATAGATTTTACTCTTTCGACAAAGCTTTTGCTTCCCACAGCAACACCCTTTGTCCATTTTTCGTCATGTCTGTTATAGCCATTATTCAGATACTCTTCCACCAATCCTTTGTAATGCAGCTTTAACTGATCATAAGATTCGATAGATAGCAATTCTCCTAACCTTTCATAATGTATCAGAACGTTTTTCTTCCTGGGTTTTTGGATTTCATTGTAGC
>JAJOKM010000018.1 GCA_021129835.1 Thermodesulfovibrionales bacterium
ACCCCGAGCGACGCGAGGGGTCTTATAACTCATTGATAGTAAAAGATTCCTCACTCCGTTCGGAATGACAAAAGGGGGCATTCTCATACTTTTGCAAGAGCCTCGCTTTTAAATTTTTTAGTTCTTCTCCAAATTTAGTAGAGATTAGGTAGTGTAGGGGCTTGTCCCCGTTGTCTACCCTTTAAATACTTTAGGCACTTTAAATACTTTAGGCACTTTAAATACTTTAGGCACTTTAAATACGCCCATAAAGGGATAGACTACCCTGTGGATAACTACATTTTTTTACATAGATCATATTCTACTATAAGGAGGAGATGTTGACAAAAAACAGTTATATAATCGGTTTTCCGAGAATCGGAGAGCATCGCGAGCTTAAAAAAGCCCTTGAACAATATTGGTCCGGAAAGATTTCCGCAGAAGAACTCCATAAAGCGGCTGCGGAATTGAGAAAAAGACATTGGCTGTTGCAAAAAGAAAAGGGTGTTGAATACATCAGCTCAAACGACTTCAGCTACTATGACGGCATGTTAGATACCGCAGCTATGCTGAATGCTATTCCTGCGAGATTCATGAAAATCGAGGACGATTTGCAACGCTATTTTGCCATGGCAAGAGGCACAAAAGACTTGACGGCCCTTGAAATGACAAAGTGGTTCAATACAAATTATCATTACATTGTGCCAGAACTGAATGATGAGATTAATTTTAGGCTCAATGCGGAAAAGATAATCGGTGAATATTGTGAGGCCGCTAAACTCGGCATAAAGACAAAAATCAACCTGATTGGCCCTATTACATTTTGCGGCCTTTCAAAGACATCAGATAACAAAGGTGGTACCTTTAAATATTTTGATACTATTTTGAGTGTTTATAAAGAACTTTTTGCAAAAATCGCAACTCTTGACGATAAAATCACCATCCAGTTAGAAGAGCCGCTGTTTGCAAAAGCCGTACCGCCAGAATATTTACAACTCCTAAAAAGGTCCGTCACTGAGCTTTGTGAAGTAAGCAATAAAATCGAGTTAATAGTTATGACATATTTTGAGCACTCCTGTGAAGCAACTGAAATTTTAACAGAGACACCTGTATGGGGAATCGGGCTTGACTTTATTTATGGTCAAAAGAATCTTGGCGCCATAAAGGGTATAAAGTCAAAACGAATTATCGCCGGAGTGGTCGACGGCAAAAACATATGGAAAACGGATTTCAATAAGGCATTGTCGGTATTAAATGAGATTGATAAATTTATGCCCCGAGAAAAAATTCTGGTCTCAACAAGTTGTTCGTTACTTCATCTTCCGTTTTCAGTAATAAATGAGCCTGAATCTAAAGTAAAACAACTTCTCTCTTTTGCATCTGAAAAAATAGATGAAGTAGTATTACTGAGCAAACTGTTCAACTCAGCGGAATTGTCAGGAGATGAAAGGGGATATATGCACAAAAGCGAACAAATAACGGCAGCAAGAAGCACCAAAGAAGACTTGCCTGAGATAAAGCCAGAAGTTCGCAAGAAGCCTTTTGCAGAGAGAATAAACCTCCAAAAGGAGAGACAGGAATTGCCATTAATGCCGACAACCACTATCGGGAGTTTTCCGCAGACTGCGAAATTGCGAAAATTAAGACGGGATTTTAGACAAGGCATCATATCCGCATCCGATTACGAAGCTGAAATAAAAAGCTATATAGATGACTGCATTGCGATACAGGAGGAAATAGGATTGGACGTGTTGGTGCATGGAGAGCCTGAACGCAACGATATGGTGGAATATTTTGGCGAGATGCTCAATGGCTTTCACTTTACATCCAATGGATGGGTGCAGAGTTACGGCAGCCGCTGTGTTAAACCGCCGATAATTTATAGTGACATCTCAAGACAGGAGCCAATGACAGTTAAATGGATAACCTATGCGCAAAGCAAGACATCAAAACCTGTAAAGGGGATGCTTACCGGACCAGTCACTATTATCAACTGGTCATTTGCGAGGACTGACATTCCGCATTCAATTATCGCCATGCAGATAGCCGATGCATTAAAAGAAGAGATAAGCGATCTTCAAGAATCTGGCATCAAGATCATCCAAGTTGACGAAGCCGCCTTTAAAGAAGGCTATCCACTCAGAAAAGAAAATGTCGGCGAATATGAAGAATGGGCTGTAAAGAGTTTTAGGCATACAGTGAGTATAGCTCATCCTGAGACGCAGATACACACCCACATGTGTTATAGCCAGTTCAATGATATAATCAAGACAATAGAAGCCATGGATGCTGATGTTATTACTGTCGAGACGGCAAGGAGCGGTAACAAGTTATTGCGGATATTCCATGACACCGCATATAAAAATGAGATTGGCCCTGGCGTATATGATATTCATTCTCCGCGCATACCTTCAGTCGATGAGTTTAAGTCGCAGATTTTGCTTCGTCTTCAGGTCGTTGATAGAAGTCGAATGTGGGTTAATCCAGACTGCGGGTTGAAAACTAGAAAATGGGACGAAGTTAAACCCGCCTTGATCAATATGATAAAAGCGACAAAGGCTATTAGAGACTCATTCATGTAGCTGCTCAGGTTCCGGGGTTCACGGTTTAAAGGATAGTTATTAGTTATCAGTTGCCAGTTATCAGTTAACGTAAACCGTAAACCGCGAACTGTGAACGTGGAACCTTTTTTGTCGTGAACCGTGAGCCTGACAACCTGGGTAGCACGTGCTGCTGTTCGTGGATTCATCAACTATCTAAAGAAACCTGCATGTGCTTTCAGCACACAAAGGGGAATGAAAATGTCATTGCGAGCCCGAAGGGCGTGGCAATCCCGCTGAGATTGCTTCACTCCGCTCGCAATGACAAACGAAGAATAATAACAAAAAAGTATTTTCTAAGGAAATATGAGGTTCCTCGCGTTTTAAATGGGTAACTCTTTTGGTTCTTTCCTATTTAAAGTGGGTACTTTCCCCTCCCTTGATGGGAGGGGCCAGGGGAGGGTGTTCTAAACATTTTTCTCT
>JAJOKM010000157.1:0-1346 GCA_021129835.1 Thermodesulfovibrionales bacterium
CAGTAAGCAGTAAGCAGTAAACAGCTCACTGCTTACAGCTCACTGCTTACTATCCATAGTCTCTTGCCAAAACCATCGGAGTGAGCAGGCTCTCGTGTTGGTCTTTATATTCTTCCTTTATAGACAATATCTCATCGACCACAGTGTAGGCATAGATGTGTCACGAGTTATGCCGCTTTATATTCTTCCTTTATAGACAATATCTCATCGACAGTGACAAAGAAGGCATCCACCACCTGGGGGTCAAAATGCCTTTCACGGCCCTCTGTGATGATACGGAAGGCCTCCTCTGATGAAAGCGGTTCCCTTCTGTAAGGCCGTCGGGATGTCGTGGCATCGAAGACGTCGGCGATGGCAGCAATACGTCCAGCCAAGGGGATCTGTGAGCCTTTAAGTCCTTCTGGATACCCACTGCCATCCCATCTCTCATGATGGGTGGCGGCGATGGCTTCGGCCATTCTGATGAATTCGGCAGCAGAGCCTGCTAAGATATTTTTGCCGATTGTGGTATGCTGCTTCATGATCTCCCATTCACCCTGAGTGAGCCTCCCAGGCTTCAGCAGGATATGATCCGGAATGCCGATCTTGCCGACATCGTGCATCGGGGTTGCATAGAGTATCGACTCCACTGTAGACTTATCAAGTCCCATCTGGCGGGCAATGGCGGCCGCATAATGGCCCATACGCTGAATGTGGACACCGGTATCCGCATCCCTATACTCAGCCGCCCGGGAGAGACGATGGAGGGTCTCCAGCGAGGTTTCTTTGATCTGCTTGAGGGCTTGCCCTAACTGTTTGGTCCTTGTAGCGACCTCGATCTCGAGTTCCTTCTGATGGTTGCGCATGTGATCGTTATACGCCTTGACCTTGAGCAGGGACCGCACCTTTGCCCGCAACTCTATCTCGCTCACAGGCCTGGTCAGGAAATTATCGACCCCAGCCTCCAGAGCTTGCACCTTAAATTCGCCCTTCCTCAGGGGCACCACCATGACAATGGGGATGATTTTGGTCTCTTCTTCCTGTTTCAATCGCCTGGTCACCTCAAAGCCGTTGATTTTGGGCATCATGATATCGAGTAAGATCAGATCCGGAGGACTCTCTTGCACCTTCTTCAGTGCCTCCTCTCCGTCACCAGCCAGGATCACCTCATAGTCGAGAGGGGTCAACATAGCCTCCATCAAACGCAGATTCTGAGTGTTATCGTCCACGACCAAGATTCTATTCTTCTTCTCTATTCTTCTCCTCCCCCTCTTTCTTCACTGCTGGTCCCTGCCTTTTTGTCATTGGTTACGATTCACGTAACTACTCAGGTAGATAGGCTGAAGACTGAAGACTGAAGGCTTTTA
>JAJOKM010000157.1:1356-3001 GCA_021129835.1 Thermodesulfovibrionales bacterium
TCCGTACAGTTCCTCCCGAGGGAAACTCTTCGTTAGCCGATAAATCATAAGCACCATCTTGTCTGCTAGTTCGAATGCCCTTAATTTTGTATGGTCACACATATTTTCCTCCACCTTCAGCCTAATAGTCTTCAGCCTAATCTACCTGAGCAGTTACTATTCACTATCTAAATATTCGACCGCTTTTTCCAGAAATCATTTGGTATCAATAGGTATTAGTCTTTGACATCACCTGCCCCGATCTTGTTGCGCAGGTAGTTGTATAATAACATAAAAAAAGAGTGCAGAATCGACGCATCGACAACTGCAATATATTTTGCGTCCTTTGCATCTTTGCGTTAGACACTAAAGGCTTTATACCATGGAGGTCGCATGACTATTACAGAGAAGATATTGGCAGCACATACTGGGAAAAGAGAGGTTTCTGCTGGCGAGTTAATAAATGCGAGTATCGACCTCGTCCTTGCCAATGATATCACTGCCCCTATTGCGATTGAGGAATTCAGAAAGACCGGTGCAATAGATGTATTTAACAGGGACCGCATCGCCTTAATCCCGGACCATTTCACACCACAAAAGGATATAAAGTCTGCTGAGCAGTGCAAGATACTGAGAGACTTTGCAAGAGAATACCAGATCGCACTCTATTTTGAAATAGGACGAATGGGCATAGAACATGCCCTCTTGCCTGAGCAAGGGTTGGTCGTGCCGGGTGATTTAGTTGTCGGCGCTGACAGCCATACATGTACATATGGCGCTATTGGTGCATTTGCGACCGGTGTCGGCTCTACCGATGTGGCTGCTGCCATGGCGACAGGGGAATGTTGGTTCAGAGTGCCAGAGTCTATGAAATTTATATATTTCGGAAGACTAAACAAGTGGGTCAGCGGAAAGGATCTAATATTGCATACAATAGGCGACATTGGCGTTGATGGCGCCTTAAGTATGGCAATGGAGTTTGAAGGAGAGGCAATTGCAAATATGCCCATGAGTGGAAGGCTTACTATGTGTAATATGGCGATAGAGGCAGGGGGGCAAAACGGCATTATCGCCCCTGATGGCATTACGGAGAGATATGTAAAGGAGCGGGCCAAAAGACCTTATAAATTCTATATATCTGACCCCGATGCAAATTATGTCGAGGTGAAGGAATACGACTGTTCCACTATACCATTAACCGTGGCGTGTCCGCATTTGCCGTCAAATACAAAACCTGCTGCCGAACTCACCAATATCACGATAGACCAGGTGGTTGTCGGTTCATGCACCAATGGAAGGCTCGAAGATTTAAGGGAGGCTGCAGAGGTAATTAAAGGCAAAAGGGTAAATCCGAATGTGAGGATGATTGTTATACCTGCAACACAACTGATATATAAACAGTCGATGAAGGAAGGGCTTATAGACATATTCATCGATGCAGAGGCTGTGGTATCAACACCTACATGTGGGCCATGTCTTGGTGGACATATGGGGATTCTTGCTAAAGGAGAGAGGGCGATGGCAACAACAAACAGAAACTTTGTTGGAAGGATGGGACATCCCGAAAGCGAGGTGTATCTTTCCGGTCCAGCAGTAGCAGCAGCAACTGCCGTATTGGGGAGGATTGGTCTGCCGGAGGAATTATGAAACTACTCGGGTTATCAGG
>JAJOKM010000021.1 GCA_021129835.1 Thermodesulfovibrionales bacterium
AAGCAGAGTAAAAATCCCCTCTAAAAAGAGGGGTGGACGCGGAGCGGACGGGGTGCGTAATTCCTCCGTGGGATACACCCCTAAATCCCCTTGATAGAGGGGACTTGCATGGCCCCTGCCAGTCAAAAATGAGGGTAAGGATAAGCCCTTGATGGGGAGAGGGATAGGGCGGGTGAATTATTACAAAAATGCATCTATATATATAATGCCGGACAGGGAATTTAGGCGTCTTGGCGGCTTTATTTACGATGAGACAGGAATAAAGATGCCATCTACCCGAAGAGGAGATGCTTCAGTCAAGACTCCAGGTAAGGCTCCAGAGAAGGCTGCAGTGCCTTGAGCTAACCTCAGTTAAAGACTACTGGCGATTATCTGTTTAGCCCCGAAGGGATGGAGGCAGAGCTGTTGTGCTTAATAAACGCAGTAACCACAAAGAGTTCTTTCAACTGCTTCGCCGTACCCTCAATCTGGCTCTGCTGCATCTTCCCAATGCCTTCCAGAGTCTTTGAGAGCGTTTCGTTGGTCGTCTTCAAGCTGACTGACACTTCTTCTCGTAGTTCCTTCGCCGCTCCACGAGCTTCCTCCCGACCCGTGCAGAGTTCGTCACGTACTTCCCTTGCCGCACCCTGAAAGCCCCGGGACGCGCGAACCAGCAGGACAATCGCCAAGACTGCGGTCAAGGCGGTTAGGCCCAGGATCACCCATAGAAGAAACTCAGACATCACTCGCTCCTGCCCACATAACGGCCAAGCTCACCTGCCGCCAACAGTATGGGCACAGAAATTTGGAAAACCATCCCGCTTTTGACGATCAGGTGCAGCGATTGGTTATGCTTTCTTTAGCTTTGCTCTACGCTTTTTTTGGCAGTAGCGGAATTAAACAACGCAAAACCCTATTCACAGACTTCGAGTCTGAGAAATACGCTCGAATATCTGGTTCTATAACAACTGCACCCTCGTTCGGCATTATGTCCTTAATGACAGTTGTGCCATCTGCCTTATGAATAGTGACCGTATGCCCAGTTTGCATGGCTCTGCAATGCTTTGGCCACGTATTCCACCTGTAAAGTCATATTCAGCACGCATATTGTCTTTCTCCAGCTGTGTCATTTTAGGTGCTCCCTTCTTCATAAAGTTTCCGTTCCGATAGAAGTTGCCTTGCGGCAACTGATAATACGTATGTCCGCGCCACGTTCGGTGTAAACCGCTACCAGTACATGATCCTTATCAGCTTATCAGAACTACCACTATCAATATACCGTTGCTCCTCCACTGAATGGTCAGGGACAGGTATCGTAATTGAAGAGGGATCGGTGAAAACCGTTGAGGCTTCATCAAAACTGACTCTATGCTTTTTGAGATTCGCTTTAGCTTTTTCTTCGTCCCACTCGAAGTTCAGTTTCATTATGACTCCATTGAACCATAGCGTATTATTTAAGCATAACGTCCAAGCTAAGCGACTGGGAGCGTGCCAGCGGTCCCAGTCGCTGGAGCGTTTTGTTATGCGTTCCTGCTCCTCCAGTAAAGCAAATCAACATGAACCCTATCGATTTCTTCTGAATCTGCAAGAACTTGTGCCGCCTGCTGAAAATTGTCGTTTTCTTAAGGAGTAAGCCGTTTGATGCTATGCCAACTTGGGAGAGAGACTTCTAATTGCGGGTTATCACGGAAATTACGAATGAGGCCTGTCGCAACATCCCTATCGATGGGCACCTCCAACCATCTTTCGATTCGTTTAAGTCCATACTGCTGGCAGAGAAACCTATTGTACGTCACATTCCTTAAGAAGATATTCATTACTTTTCTCGCAGCGCCCCAATTTTGCGCGTAAATTGGGAACCCACTCTTGAGGTCTCCCGTGTGTCCATCAAGCAGTCCGCGGAATTTCTCTTGGCTATCAACTGAGCCGTAGTTTTCAAGGGCAAGCTGTTTAAGGTACTCACGCGCTTTTTGAACCAATCCACGCCCTCCTTGATTTCGTAAGGTGGAAGCTCCAACTGAGATTTCGGCAGTTTGGATCTTCACGCATTCAATAAACTCAATGTATTCCATCTTCTCTCCGCATAACCAGTTAGTATATAGTTTTCTATATAGCATCATAATATCAAATATATTCCTAATTATTAAACAATTACTTGATTTTGTCTGCGATTCAGACAGTAGATTTCATAAAAAATTTACTAAACTATTTAAAAACAAGGACTTACATAAAAAAACAACAATATGAGCCTCTTGCAAAAGTCTGAAAAATAGTCTTGTTTGTCATTCCCACGAAAGTGGGAATCCAGTATTTTCAATGGGTTACGTAATACTCTGGATTTCCGTTTTCACGGGAATGACGAACAAAGACTTTTGCATGTAGATCGTAAAATACATTTGAACTTCCCATTCCCATTTAAAAAGTCAAGCAAAAAATACTTTTAATTTTAAACAGCCTTCTTTACTGCCGCCTTTAGAATATAATCACGATCCTCTTTCAGCATCTTAAAAATTACTTTTATCAACTGCCTGGCGAGACACCGTATGGCATGGTTATGCTTTTTGCCTTCGGCACGTTTCTTGTCATAATAAGTCTTTGACTCTAAGACATATCTTATTGTGCAGCCGGCAATTTCGATCATAGTTGCTTTACATATTTTATTTGCCTTGTATACAACTTTTGTCTTCTTGCTTTTTTCTGAGTCATCATTTATGCAGGCCACTCCACAGTAAACCGCTAGTTGCCTCTCACTCTCAAATCTGTTGATATCTCCTATTTCTCCAACTAACCTGCTGGAGAGTTTTGTGCCTACCCCTGGTATGCTCTTTAATCGTTTAACCCCAGTGCTCTTGTGGCCCAACTCTTCCAGTTGATCGTCTAACATCTCAATCTCCTCTTTGATCTCTAATATACGTCTGGCGTTAGATGATATTATCGTTTTATATCAGCAATTCTCGGTAAACTTAATTTATATGGAAATACCAAGAGTTTAAGGAATA
>JAJOKM010000169.1 GCA_021129835.1 Thermodesulfovibrionales bacterium
ATTTAATTACGCCCATAAAGGGCTACACTACCACGCGGGTAACTACACTTTTTGGAGAAGAACCATACTTTTTTTACCGAAAATTCTTATTCTAGCATGAAGATTAGGATTTCAGAGATCCCCGAAGATGGGGTAGAGTTTGATTTGAGAGAAGAGGTTTCATCTGAGGCTATAAAGATATTATCGCCTGTACATGCCCGTATTAGAATTGATAAAGAGGGATTAGAGGTCTTTATAAAGGGATATGCAAGTGGTGATGTTGAGCAGCAATGCAGCAGATGCCTGGGAAGATTCAATATAAATGTAACCTCACAAATAGATGTTGTTTATCACCCTGCTAAAGATATTAAGAGAGAATATCTCCATGAATTAAAAAGTGATGAACTCAACACCGGGTTCTATGGAGGTGATATTTTTGATACAGATGACTTATTGCGAGAAGAGCTGTTATTATGTGTGCCAATGAAACCTCTCTGCTCGGTTGGATGTAAAGGCTTATGTCCAAAATGCGGAGCAAACTTGAATATAGCAGAGTGTAATTGTGCGATTTATGAGATAGATTCAAGACTATCAGTGTTGAAACAACTACTAAGATAAAAGGAGCAATCAGATGGCAAACCCAACACACCGACATACAAGGACGAGAAGGGACAAAAGGAGAGCAAACTGGAAAGGTCAATTGCCGAACATTGTAGCATGCCATGGCTGTAAAGAATTAAAACTCCCTCACATGGCTTGCATTAGCTGCGGCACGTATAACAAGAGAAAAATTCTAAAGACAGCCTCTAAAGAGTCATGAAAGTTGCCATTGACGCTATGGGAGGTGACTTTGCTCCCGAGGCAATAGTAGTAGGAGCGATAGAGGCCGTTAGCGAGCATGAAGATATAAGAGTAATCCTTGTCGGAGATGAAAAAAGGATAAACGAATTCTTTAAAGGCAGACGATATCCCTCCGATAGAATATCCATATACCACACCACAAGTGTCGTAGAGATGAATGACTCGCTATCTTCTGCGATCAGAGGAAAAAAAAATTCTTCCATCTACAAGACAATAGACCTCGTAAAAGACCAACAAGCTGATGCAGCAGTCAGCGCAGGGCATTCTGGGGTCGTAATGGCAACTTCCCTCTTTGTATTAGGGAAGCTACAACATGTTGAGAGACCCGTGATAGCCACATTAATGCCATCCTTAACTGGCCATTTCCTTCTTGCTGATGTGGGAGCAAATGTAGATTGTAAACCAGAAAACCTCCTTGAATTTGCCCAGATGGGTAACGCCTATTATGAGGCTATCTTTGATACAGCATCAGCACGAATTGCCCTCTTGAGCATTGGCGAAGAGGATACAAAAGGCAATGAGCTAACAAAGAAGGCATTTAAATACTTAAAAAATGCGAATATAAATTTCATAGGCAACATTGAAGGGAAAGATATCTTCTCCGGAAATGCTGACGTAGTAATTTGTGACGGCTTTGTGGGTAACGTTGTACTAAAGACTAGTGAAGGTCTTGCAGAGACGATACTGAAGATGTTAAAGATGGAAATTGCCAACTCCACCATAGGAAGACTCGGCTATTTGATGATAAAGCCATCTATCAAAGGCTTCAGGGCGAAGATGGATTATTCTGACTATGGAGGCGCGCCACTGCTTGGCATAAATGGAACCTGCATAATAAGCCATGGGCGTTCCTCAGCAAGGGCAATAAAAAACGCCATAAGGGTTGCATCAGAGACGGCAAGGAAGAAGGTGCACGAAATTATCGAAAATAATTTAATAAAGGCAAAAGGCATATCATAATGTTAAAGGCTAAGATTATAGCTACAGGTTCGTATCTGCCTGAGAAAAGACTTACGAACTTTGATTTCGAAAAAATGATAGATACATCAGATGACTGGATTACAGAAAGAACCGGGATAAAAGAGAGGAGAATAGCCGAAGACGGCCAGTCAACATCTGACCTTGCATATGAGGCCTCCAAAAATGCACTCCGGCAGGCTGGCCTCGAGGCAGATGACTTAGACTTGATAATAGTGGCAACAGTAACAGGCGATATGATCTTTCCCGCTACTGCTTGTTTATTGCAAAATCTCCTTTCTGCAAAAAAGGCCGCAGCCTTCGATATTAATGCTGTCTGCTCAGGGTTTGTTTATGGGTTATCTGTTGCTAATAGTTTTATAAGGGCAGGCACATACAAAAGGATCCTTTTAGTCGGTGCAGAAATCTATTCTCGAATTATTGACTGGGAAGACAGAACGACTTGTATCCTTTTTGGTGATGGTGCAGGGGCGGTCATCCTTGAAGCAACAGATGGCGATAGCGGAATAGTATCAACTCGTCTCTGTTCTGATGGCAGTTTGTGGGAGATATTGACACTCCCTGGAGGTGGCTCAAAATATCCTCCATCAGAGGAGACTATTCGCAAAAGACTTCACTTCTTGAAGATGAATGGCAAAGAAATCTTCAAAGCGGCCGTCAAGGCATTACAAACCCTTGTCGACGACACCTTAAAAGAGAACAATCTGAAACCATCCCAGTTGTCGGTGCTGATTTTGCATCAGGCCAATTTGAGAATAATTCAGGCAGCAGCAGCCAGACTTGGACTACCAATGGACAAAGTGGTCGTTAATATAGATAAATACGGAAACACATCTGCAGCATCTGTGCCTATAGCCCTTGATGAAGTTGTAAGGGCGGGAAAGGTTAAAGAGGGTGATTACATACTGCTTGAAGCATTTGGAGGCGGCCTTACATGGGCATCGGCCCTTATTAAGTGGTAGAGGAGCAAAGGATTTAGGGGAGCGGGATAGAAATCGCTCAACTTAGACACTATAAAAAAGTAACTACTCAGGTTGTCAGGTTCAAAGTTCACGGTTCACGACAAAAAAGGTTCCACGTTCACAGTTTACGGTTTACGGTTCACAGTTTACGGTTTACGTTAACT
>JAJOKM010000118.1 GCA_021129835.1 Thermodesulfovibrionales bacterium
TCAATCATTTCTGCTGGGCTAACAATATTATATACGACAAACTCATAAAAAGTCGTCATTCCCGCAGTCCCGCACACCGTCATTCCCGAAGTCTTTTTATCGGGAATCCAGTATTTATTCCGATCAACGGCGTCTGGATTCCCGCTTAAGGACTGCGGGAATGACGGCATAACCTAAGAATTGCTCACTTACATTTACATTTACACTTACACTATTCCCTTAAATGCTACTACCCACTCAATTTGGGGAAAGAGCCAATTATTTTTCATTTAGCTGTCTTAAAGCCCTGCGGACATATTGAAACCCCGAGACGATAGTAAGTGCAGCGACTGCCCAGAACATCCAGTCTCCTGGCGGGGGAATGTTTTGGATGTTAATTGACAGAAGGAGGTATGCAACAATCAAAAATTGTGATGCACTAGTTATCTTCCCGAGTATAGAAGGCTCTATCTTCGTTATATGGTATCCAAGATACAGCAAAAGCCACCCAATGACTATAATTAAGTCGCGGCTTACAACAATTATAGTCAACCACTTCGGCATCCAGTACTGAAGGGAGAGCAGGATAAATGCTATCACGAGAATACATTTATCTGCAAGGGGATCAAGAAATGCACCAATTATGGTCTTCTGCTTTGTGATCCTTGCTACAAGCCCATCAAGGGCATCAGAAATAGCCGCTACTGCAAAGAGCGCTAGTGCATAATCATACCTCTCATAAAGTAGCGCTGCCACAAAGAAAGGCATTATTAGTATTCTGAAAAGGGTAATTGCATTGGGTATGCTTAAAATCCTCATGCTATATGAATTAGGATGATGCCTGATAGAATCATGGTATAATTTATGGAATATCAAATGGAATGGTCGAGAAATCTAAATCCACTCCTATCTTTTTGTAGCAAGAAGGTTTTCTGAAAACATTCTTGCCAATGTCTTGCTGTGATTTCCGCCTCCTATTCTCTGAGCCCTGGTTTCTCATGCCCCACAAAAGCATCTGGCAATGACATTTCTCAAGCCTGAAATTGTGCTTTTCAGCGATACTCAGGGCAGAAAGAAACCTCCTTTTTGCATGGCTATGTTTGCCCTCCATGAATTCTGTCTCTCCAAGTGTCATATTGCAATAGATTATTCCTCTGGGGTCTTTTGTCTTTTTAAAGTTTTTTGATGCCTTTTTCAAATAAAGCCGCACATTAGCAAAATCCTCTTTCACCTTATACACACTGGCAAGACTCCAAAGGGTATAGGAATAACTAACAATGTCTCCCATTGTCTCATAAAGATTAACTGCCTTATCGAGGTGCTCCATTGCATTTTTGTAATTGCATAGCATCCTGTAAGCATTCCCGATGCCGCAATGGGAATAGGCCATGCCAAATTTATCCCCGATGCTATCGAACATTTTATTTGCCTGCCTGTAATATTTTAGCGATTCCGGATATTTACCAGAAATCCTGTGGGTCCCTCCAAGTCCACATAACGCATAGGCTATGCCTGGTCTGAACTTAATGGAAGAAAAGATATTCTTTGAATTCATGAAATTCTCTATTGCCTTCCTTATATTTCCTGCAACCCTCCATGCGCCCGCCTCTGCCCAAACAGAAAAGGCAATGCCTTTTCTGTCATTTTCTGTCTCATACACCTTTTTTGCCTTTTTTACAACCCTTATTGCCTCTCTCCACCTCCCTAGTGCCCTTAAAGATAATCCAATTCCTGCCATGGAGTCAGCAGCAGCTAATTCATCTCCGAGTGCCTCACAGGCATCTAATGCCTCTTCATAGTTTTCTATGGCACTGTCGAAATCCCCAACCATCCTATAAATATCGCCTATCGCTATGGTTGCGCCAATAAAACCATCAAAATAGCCATCTCTTTTGCTGAGGAATGCTGCCTTCCTGAAGAGTTTCAGCGCATCTTTATATTCCGTGTTCTGCCTGAGTGCTTCTGCTTTCTCAATTAACTCCGATATCTCTTCTTTCATCCTTCCGGTTCTACTCCTTGACTCTCAGCAGGTCCTTGAGTCTTTTCATCACCTCCGCATAATTCCCTGAGTTAAAGAAGGCAGAACCCATCACAAGGATATCAGCGCCTGCAGATGCTATTTCTTCAACATTACTGAGCTTTACGCCTCCATCGACTTCGATAGCGGTATTGAGCCCCCTTTCCGCAATCATGCCTTTTAACGCCCTTATCTTATTTAATACGCTTGTTATAAAATCCTGTCCCCCAAACCCAGGATTTACAGACATCAGCAGTACCAGATCGAGGTCAGGCAATATATATTCTAGGCTGCAAAGAGGTGTGGCCGGGCTTAAGGACGCCCCCGCCTTTATGCCACTCTCTTTTATACAGTGAATAGTCCTGTGAAGATGGGCAGACGCCTCAACATGGACAGTAAGGAAGTCTGCGCCTGCCGCGGCAAAGTCCTTCAAAAACTTATCCGGCTCCTCTATCATCAGGTGTACATCAAGAGACAGTGATGTTGTCTTTCTTATTGCTTCAACAACTGCAGGACCTACGGTAATACTCGGAACAAAATGGCCATCCATTATGTCCAGGTGGATCAGGTCTGCACCAACAGCCTCTGCAGACCTGATCTCTTCGCCAAGTCTCATAAAGTCGGCCGACAATATTGATGGAGCGATCTTAATCACTCTTCCTCCATGTGAGGTATTAACCTTTATGCCTTTTGCCATCTGCCTTTTAAGTATAGCAGAGTCAGTTGATGTCTTGCCATTTTTAAATGAAA
>JAJOKM010000177.1 GCA_021129835.1 Thermodesulfovibrionales bacterium
AAGGTTCACGACAAAGAAGGTTTACGGTTTACGGTTCACAGTTTACGGTTTATGTAGAATCCGTCCATTCCGAAGATAGCAAGGACAGTCACACCAAGCTTTCCACATCATACAGCTCAAAAACATGGGGTGTGTCCCTAATTTCTATGCGAAAAAAAGGGGGGGATAATGGCAGGGACCTTGAGCTTTGAGGACATGCCTGCTGCGGGGCAGGAATGACAACATAACTAAAGGATCGCTCAATTTGGTAAAATAAATCTCAACATGAAGGCATTAATACAGAGGGTTTCAGAGGCGAGTGTAGAGATAGGCGGCAATATTGCCGGACATATAGACAGAGGCATACTGCTTTTTTTAGGGATTGACAAAGGTGATGATTTAAGTGATATCGAATATCTGGTCAAAAAGGTAGTAAATCTCAGGATATTTGGGGACGAGCATGAAAAGATGCAATTATCTGTAAAGGATATCGATGGGGGCATACTCATAATTTCTCAATTTACCCTTTCAGCAGATTGCAGAAGAGGAAATCGCCCCTCTTTTGATAATGCAGAATTACCAGAGGCGGCAAAGGAGCTTTACGCTATCTTCGTCAAAAAACTGAGAGATTCACATATCAATGTCTCCACAGGGCAATTCGGCGCTTATATGAAGGTAAGCCTGAGAAATGATGGGCCCGTAACAATCCTTATAGATTCAAAAAAGTAAAATGTACAATCTCCTGAAACTCTTTATGGAATTTGCCCAGGAAAAAGGCCTTGCCGACCAGGCGTTTATTGCAGGTGGCGCGGTGAGAGACATCCTTTCGGGTGCAGAACTCAAGGATATCGACATAGCAGTAAAGGGAGATGCCTTGTATGCTGCAGAGATGTTTGCAGAACAGACCGGTAGTTCCTTTGTCCCTCTCGATAGGGACTTCGGTATTGCCAGGGTGGTGAAGGGTGGCAAGTTTCTGGACATTTCCGTCCTGAGAGGAGATTCGATTTATGACGACCTTGCAAGTCGCGACATAACCATAAATGCGATGGCGATACCCCTGCTGGAAGGCAGAAGCCCCCAAATAGAAAGAAAGATTATAGATCCCCATGGCGGTAAGTCTGACATCTTTAATAAAATTATCCGAATGGTCTCTGATACAGCCTTTATAAGAGATCCTCTGAGAATTCTTCGTATTTATCGCTTTGCGGCAACACTGAATTTCTCCATAGAAGAAGAGACTCTGAAGACTGCCAAGAGACTTGCATTGCTAATACCTTCGGTAGCGGTCGAAAGAATTACCGAAGAACTGAAGCATATCCTAAAACTTGATAATTCTTATGAAATCTTTAGCGGCATGATGGATGACGGCATTTTGTCTTATATTCTTCCAGAATTTCAGCAGACAGAAGAGAGGTTTAAAGAGGCAGATGAGGGTGTAAGGGGGTCTGCACTCGAGCTATATAAAGAGACAGAGGAGATCTTAAATAATCTGCCGGCTTATTTTTTAGGCTATAGCGATACCATATCAAGATACTTTGATACTGATTACAAAAAGCCATGCCTGAAGCTGTCCACCGTCTTCCATGATTTTGAATCGGCAGAGAGCGCCGCCATAAGGCTGAAGATCTCCAGAAAAGAGATTAAGTTTATACACAAAATGGCCTTGAATCGCCGGCAGTTTTTTAATCTATATGCGAGGCGTAGGAATGACTTAGATAAAACAGCAGCTATAACGCTTTTTAAAGAATTTCATGTCGATCTCTATCCGCTGCTTATCCTTACCATTGCTCAATCACTTAAGACCACAGGGAAGCAGTATACTATACCCTTTTGTCAAAAAGTTCTCACATTGTACCACAATGAGTTCAAGCCAGCATTAGGTCTCTTGCCGATTATTACCGGTGATGATCTTATTCATATTTTTGACTTAAAGCCATCTCCTGTATTCAAGGAGATACTCTCCGCAATAGAAGATATGGTCTTAGCTGGCAGAATAAATTCAAAGAAAGAAGCATTGAAAGAGGTCGAAAACATCATTCTCAGAAGTCAGGTTATCTGAAATTTGTAAACTGCAGATGTACCCCCAAATCCCTCTCTTTAAGTGTGGCAATAATTGTCTGGAGGTCATCTGTTTTTTTGCCTCTTACGCGAACCTGATCCTTCTGGATCTCTACGGCTACTTTAAGTTTTATATCCTTTATGAGCTTCACCAACTCTTTTCCCTTCTCCTGAGGGATTCCCTGTTGGAGCGCTACTGCCTGGCGGACCGTATTCCCTGCTGCTTGCTCAACCTTGCCATAACTTAATGTCTTTAAAGGGACTTTCCTCTTTATTAGCTTTGACTGTAGTATATCGATAACACTCCTTAATTTTTGCTCATCCTCAGAAATCAATGCGATAATACCTTTATCTTTATCAAGCTCGACACTGCTTTTGCTCCCCTTAAAATCAAACCTCTGCCCTATCTCTTTTGCTGCCTGATTTACGGCATTAGATACCTCCTGCATATCTACTTTACATACAATGTCAAAGGAATGCTCTTCTGCCATTTTTATTGCTTCCAAGTGTATTTAATGGTTTATAGCGTTTATTGCTTTTAGTATACAGCGAAAGCAAAAAATATGACAAGGATGCTCGGGTGATAATCTTTTAGGTTCCTCGCTGTTTTAA
>JAJOKM010000016.1 GCA_021129835.1 Thermodesulfovibrionales bacterium
GTCATTTTGCATTTTTATTTTTGATTTTTACATTTACCCCTTAATTTTGACATTTATTCGCTTCACTTTTTTGACATTTGGGCTTTGACATTTGTCATTTATTCTCTATACCACAATGCTTTCTTGCCAAAAAAAAGCAAGAACTTTATGAATAAGATACTAATCAGGTATTCAAAGCCACTTCATGGCGGCATACAGGGCTGATGCCTCTGTTTTACTATCAATCCTTTTTAGTCCTGCATTTAGAGCCATTGCTATAGCCTCATTATATTCTTTAGCCGTTATTCTCCTGTCAAGAGGAGGGCACTCAAATGCCTTGTAGCTGGGGTAGTACTGAACCATAATATTCATATAGGTCTCTTTAGATATCTCTTCGGCAATAAATTTTACGATCTCTCCTGTCCATGCGGTCTCTTCTGGGAGGACAAGGTGCCTAACTAAAAGGCCACGCAGGGCAATGCCATTTTTGATTATCAGGTCTCCTACCTGCCGATGCATCTCTTTAATCGCAACCTTTACTGCCTCAGGATAATCCTCTGCCTTTGAGTATTTCAGTGCTGCTTCAGGATTTAAATATTTGAAGTCAGGCATATATATGTCGACTATCCCGTCAAGAACTCTTAGTGCCTCGATAGATTCATAGCCTCCACAGTTAAAGACAATCGGTATTTTGAGTCCTTTCTCTGAAGCAATAGCAATGGAGTGCAGTATCATAGGCATTTGATGAGTCGGTGTAACGAGGTTTATATTATGGCATCTCTTCGCCTGCATCTTTATCATTATCTCAGCAAGCCTTTCGTGCGACACTTCATCTCCTTCTTCGGAGTGGCTTATGCCCCAATTTTGACAAAATATACACCCTAAATTGCATCGACTAAAGAATATGGTTCCTGAACCAAACCTGCCAACGAGTGGTCTTTCCTCCCCGAAGTGCGGACTCCAGCTCGCAACAAGGGGGTTATCTCTTGTTTTACAGAAGCCTGTATTCCCTGAAGTCCGGTCAACTTTACAGTTTCTTGGACATAGAGTGCATTCCTTCAGCATCTCTTCAGCAATTCTGACCTTCTCCCACAGTTCAGTGCTCGACAATTTAAGATAAGCGGCAACATACGACATAATAAATCATACCAAATTCTATGCCTTTCTGCAATTCCTTGTTTGGTCTTAGTTTCTCTCCCGTCTCAAAATGCCGCCGTAAAATCAGTTCCATGCTCAAGAGTATGAAATCGATCTGCTCGTCGTCACGGATTGCGTTTCCGAGGGCCAAAAGATGTAGATCGTAAAATCACGGATTCAGGATGAACTCAAAAGACAATATGCTAAACTAAATACAGCAGAATTAAAGAGGCAGATAACAAAACTGCAAAACAGGTTATTGAAATTAGCTTCACTAAGAGAAATGACGAGAAAACAGAACTTAAATGTCAACAAAAAGAAACCGGCAATTTCAGAGGAATATTCAGATCCTCGATCGGAGTCTTTAGCTAATAAATGCCATAATCAAGCAAAAACAACAAAAGGCTTTGGAGTAGATTTTAAATGAGGCAATGTATAGTCATTTCATATAGATTTTTAGATGAGGCAACTGAGGTGTAAGTCTTACACTTGCACTTTAAGATATGAAAAATTTTATCACCAACAGCGGGACGGCGTCCTTAAAGAGGCGATTAGTAGAACTAATTCAAAAGAGCGAGGAGCTAAAGTTTCTGGTCGGCTTCTTCTATTTTTCCGGCATCAGAGAGCTTTATAAAGGACTGAAGCAGAATCCTGGTGTCAGGATAAATGTATTAGTCGGTCTGAGTGTTGATAAGACAAACAAGGGTCTTTTGGAATTAGCCGAGCCGGATGCTCAACTATCCGATGAGGAAAGGATTTATAAATTTCTGCAATCCGTAAAGAAATCGCTTAATGCGGAAAAATTCGACACCGCAGAATTCTACGAACAGGTTAAGTTTTTCATAAATTTAATAAAAGAGGATAAATTAAGAATCCGCAAAACCTATAATCCTAATCATGCCAAGGTTTATATCTTTAAGCTTGAAGAAGAACAAGTAGGAAGGAAAAATCTATTTATTACCGGCAGCAGCAATTTAACCGGAGCCGGTTTAACCACACAGGAAGAGTTTAATGTGGAAATAAGTGATTACGGATTTGAAGATGCGGAAAACTATTTTGATATTTTGTGGGATGAGGCCGTCCAGATAACCGAAGATGATACCATTAGGAAAAAGTTGATTGAGCTAATTGAAAAAGAAACCTTAATCAAAGACATTACTCCTTTTGAGGCCTTCGCCTTGATTCTTAAAACTTATCTCGATTCATTTGAGCAAAAAGAGATTGGCCCCTCTATAATAAAAACTTTTGAAGAAAACGGTTATATTCCTTATGAATACCAGTTAGATGCTATAAGGCAGGCACTGGCAATTATTGAGAAAAATAATGGACTAATCATTGCTGATGTGGTGGGTCTGGGGAAAACGGTTATTGCCTGCGCCATAGCCAAAGAATTAAGAAAGCGGGGTATCGTTATTTGCCCGCCCGCCCTCGTTGGCGATAAGAATAAAAACTCGGGATGGAAAAAATATGCTGAAGAATTCGGGCTCTACGATTGGGAAATACGGTC
>JAJOKM010000019.1 GCA_021129835.1 Thermodesulfovibrionales bacterium
AGGCTCTCCATCTTATTAGGGCTTTATCATTTCTCTTACTTTCAGAGCAACAAGCACGGCACCGATTACTTGTAGAGGAGCGGTAAGCACAAAGGGAACAACTCCGACGGCGATGGCCTTGATTATGGAAAGATCTGCAACTATGGAGAGTTGAAGCACCCCCATGGTGTATATCACTACTAGACCGGCTGCGCATGAGAGGGAAAGCCAAAGGAACCCAGGCTTCTTTTTCATTTCGGCTAATCTCCCTGTAAGATACCCTCCTCCCACGATAAATCCGATTAAATAGCCTCCTGTAGGTCCCAGGAGATGGCCAATCCCGCTACCACCGCCAGAAAAGACAGGTAAGCCCATCACCCCAACGAGGACGTAGATGAACTGACTCAGTGCTCCCAGATATCCTCCAAGGAGCAGTGCTCCAAGGTGTATGAAGAATGGCTGCAACGTTATTGGCACGGGCCCAATAGGGATAGTAATAAAAGCTCCTAATGCGGTCAGTGCCGCAAACATGGCGCTGAATACCATTCCTCGCACTGATGTGTTCATGTTTTTTTGTTTTTTGGGCTGTCATTTCTAACCCCCTTTTTGATTTGGTCTTGCATTCACTATCGCCTTGTTACAGATTCGCAAAGTATCGAAATGCCTGTCCTGGTTTACTGTAAGTCATTATATGTTTTTAGGTATTACCAAATATATTGCGTTCTTCCTTAAGACCTGCTGGTCTCATTTGGCTATTTCCACTTCAGCCCAATCTATGAACTCTGAACTCTGAATTCCATGACCCTTTGGGCTATGAATCTTGTCTTGAGTATCTGCTTGCCATGCCCTCTTGGTCTCTTCGACCAGCCTCCAATCTTCTTCCACATCCCTGCCCCTTGTGGTTAAGTAGCCGCCAATTAACATGCCGTTAGCTCCGGCCATGAAAGGTAAATACTGAAACCTCCCCAGAGATTCTCTTCCAGCAGCTATCTTGATTGTCTTGCTCGGCAGAATAAGCCGAAATAAGGCGACCGTCCTTAAGATATCCCACATAGATATAGGAGGTATTTTCTCGAAAGGGGTCTCAGCAATGGGAATAAGGATGTTTATGGGAACAGCGTCTACATCGAGCTCCTTTAAAATGAGCGCCATACTTATTCTATCGGCCTCCTTTTCGCCCATCCCAATGATCCCGCCACTGCATACCTCAAGCCCTGCCCTCTTTGCTGCTGTTATGGTATTTAGTCTGGACACGAATGGGTGAGTTGTTACTACTTGCGGGAAGAATTCAGGAGAGGTCTCTATATTATGGTGATAGCGGTCAAGTCCTGCTTGCTTCAGCATAGAAAGTGCATCCTCATTTAATGATCCAAGTGAAGCACAAACTGCCAAATCTATCCTCTCTTTTATCTCATCAATAATTTGAGCAATTATATTAATCTCTTGCTGGGCAATACGCTTTCCACTCGCAACAATTCCGAACCTCTCTGCCCCTATCGCTTTGGCCCTTGCTGCCTGTTTCAGAATTTCTTTTTTGTCCTTCAAGGGGTAGATAGGTACTTGCGTGGAATGGTGAGTTGACTGGGCGCAGAATTTGCAATCCTCGCTACAAAGCCCAGATTTGGCATTCATTATGCTGCATAGCTCAAATTCCAGTCCAGGTTGTGCTGCTCTTGTTCTATTTGCGAGGGCCACAAGTTCCGGCGTAGAAAGATTTTGCCATTGAGAGACTTTCAATAGGTCTGAATTTTCATGTCTCAATTACTTGTCTCCCCTAAAATATCCCCGGAAATGACCCTTTCGAGAGTCCCATCCGCCTTTTGCACGATGAGCACACCATCGGCATCAATATCCATTGCCCTGCCATCCAATCTCTCCCTTTCACCGCGGACGCTCACCCAGGTGCCGATGGTGTTGCTGAGTACCTTCCACCTATCCCGATGATGATGATGTAGTTTATACGGTCTGTCTCGGCACTCATGTCGATAAGTATTCCACCTACCTTCAGGCCTCTAATAAGGATGTCGTTGGGCCATTTCAGCTCTGGTTTCAGTCCGGTGACCTGCTCTATAGCCTGAGCTGCCGAGCACTTTGGCCAGCGTCTCGCCAGAGATGCAGTCGCCTTGCCTCAGTGTCTGGAGAACCGCCTCTTTCATTTCTACATTATAAATGTTTTTGAGGGCGCTGTCAACCGTTAATAATTATCAGGTTAACACCCGTTACTCAAAAAAATCGGTGGCAGGCCTTTACCCTTGCATTTTTAAGTGGAGAAGTTAATAAAAATGGTTCTTCTCCAAAAAATGTAGTTATCCACATGGTAGTGTAGCCCTTTATGGGCGGAATTAAATCATGTCCCCGACTCCGATCGGGGAATCAAATTCATCTTTAAGTTTCAGGCATTCTATGAAAGGCAGTATTCAGTATTCAGTATTCAGAGTTCTGCCGTTCTCCATCCTCTGACCTCCATCCTCTAACCATTAAATAAATCCGCTCTGGGTCGCAGTGCAAAGCTCGCTCAAGACAAATTTCTACAGATTTTTGGGATTCATATTTTTTACAGGCATAAAGCCCTACACTACCTAATCTCTACTAAATTTGGAGAAGAACCTAAAAA
>JAJOKM010000028.1 GCA_021129835.1 Thermodesulfovibrionales bacterium
TACTTTAGGCACTTTAAATACTTTAGGCACTTTAAATACTTTAGGCACTTTAAATGTTGGGTAACTACACTTTTTGGAGAAGAACCATATTTAATAGAGAATATCGAGCGTACTGGTTAACGAGATTGAATTTCGTTTGGTGAGGCAATTCGCTCACTTGCTTTTAAATTCATTCTGTCTTATAATTACTTTTGCCTTATTTATAGGGTGATAGATTGTAACTACTCAGGTTCAAGGTTCAAGGTTCAACGTTCACAGTTATAAAGGCTGTTAACTTCGAACCTTGAACCTTGAACCTGACAACCTGAGTAGTTACGTAATATATTAGGTTTTGAGGCAAAAAGGGGGGGGGAATAATTTTGGCTATTACAACCTTAAAGTTCCAGTGTAATGTCGCAGATTTAATTACTGCTATGGAAAAACATAGTGAGGTTTATTCCGTTGTTATCGAAAGCGATGGTGATGCGGAAGGTATAATAAAGTGTTTGATCGGGATTGTGAGATTATACCACGATCCTCTTATTAACTGCAGCGACTCAGTTGAAGTAGTTGAGTGTAACATTTCCCCCGGCGGCGAAGAGGTTGTTTTTAAACTTAGGTATAAGACTAAATATGAGACCCAAAGAGAGAATCTGGAGAACTTTCTGGCTTGCATAAAGGGACTTCAAGAACTCATTTTACCGAAAAAGAGAGAAGACATCCTGTAAGGAAGATATAAGATAATAGTTCACCCCCCACCCTAAACCCTCCCCCAGCACTCAAGGCGCTGAGTGCTGGGGGAGGGAATTAAGGAATATTATCAATAAACATTCCCCCTCCTCTGGCGGGAGAGGGGCGCTGAACTATTGCGATATAAGATATAATGTATGAGGCATGATGAGTATTATAAAAGGGCAAAATATGGTGGATGACGAAATTTTGCAGAGACTCGTAAAAAAGGCCCTTAGAAATGGCGGAGAGTATGCTGATGTATTTGTAGATCAAAGAATAACAACTTCTATTCAGTTAGAGGATGACAAGGTAGAAAAGGTAATTACAGGATCTACTGCTGGTATAGGCATAAGGCTTATATGTAACGGTAAAATCGCTTATGCATTCAGTAATGATTTTTCTGAAAGTGTCCTTATGTGCCTTGCTGATACAGTTAGCAAGACGGCTCACGCTGGATTGAGTAGAGGCAAAGATATTGTTATAGATATGAAAAGGAGGCGACCAGAGGTCTCTTTTCTTATAAAGATGCTACCCGAAACGATTTCGATGTCATCTAAGATTGGTCTTGTAAAGATAGGGAATGAGGCTGCAAGAAAATTTGACACAAGAGTCAGACAGGTCAATGTTACTTATCGGGACTCTATACAGAAGGTAAAGATTTATGCATCCGATGGTTTTATAGCTGAGGATGAAAGGATTTATACACTGGCAGTGGTGCAGGTAATTGTTGTGGATGGAGAGATTATTCAGACAGGGTATGAGCCTGTTGGAGGTCTTATAGGGTACGAATTGTTTGACGACGATCCGCTGGATGTAGTTGCCCTGAAGGCCGCCCGGAGGGCAGTAATGATGCTGAAGGCAAAAAGGACATCTGGTGGCAGGATGCCTGTTGTTATTTCATCAGAAGCTGGAGGCACGATGATTCATGAGGCAATAGGGCACGGTCTCGAGGCTGATCTTGTGGGGCAGGGTTTATCTGTTTATTCGAAAAAGGTTGGTGAGCAGGTAGCATCTACTGCGATTACAATCATAGATGATGCAACTCTTCCCAATAAGAGGGGTTCTTTTTCATTTGATGATGAAGGTACGCCTTCAAAGAGAAATATCCTTGTAGAAAATGGAATTCTCATCGGGTATATGTATGATAAACATACTGCAATGATAGATAGCGCCTCATCGACAGGAAATGGCAGGAGGGAGTCTTATGAACACAAGCCAATTCCACGGATGACGAATACATTTATCGCACCTGGCAGCCTGCCTCCAGATACAGTTATTAGTTCAGTCCCTGAAGGACTGCTGGTTAAAAAAATTGGAGGGGGACAGGTAAACACAGTGACTGGTGACTTTGCCTTTGAGGTTCAGGAGGGGTACCTCATAGAAAACGGAATAATTGGCGAACCAGTGCGAGGGGCAATCCTCGTTGGCAATGGCCCTGAAGTGATAAGGTCAATTGATATGGTCGCTTCCGATCTTGGTTTTTCTATCGGTACCTGTAGCAAAGATTCACAAGGTGTCCCGGTGTCTGATGCCATGCCGACCCTTCGAATTCCTGAAATAGTCGTTGGTGGAGAAGTAAGAGCATAACTGAACGATGTATTGTAAAAATCGAGTAACTGCTCAGGTTCAAGGTTCCGGGGTTCACGGTTCACAACAAAAAAAGTTCCACGTTCACAGTTTACGGTTTACGGTTCACAGTTTACGGTTTACGTTAACT
>JAJOKM010000079.1 GCA_021129835.1 Thermodesulfovibrionales bacterium
AAGCAAGGATGAAAATGTTTTTGCTTTGATCTTCTATTGTAGACCCCAATCCCGATTTGTTCTGTTACTGATAATGATCATTTACATCAATGATCTCAATAACATCTTTTTCAAGAAAAATAAACAGCGCTCTGTATTTTCTATCAATCCTGAAACTCCATATTTTCATCTTTCTCGGTTCAAGTAATTCCGTTCTTAAGCTGGGGTGAAAAAGATTTTCTTTAAAAAGATTTATCTGTTTTTCAAACTTCTTTTCTAATTTTCTAATTTTCTGATTTTAAGATATTTCTCTATTTCAGGATGAACAGGGAGGATTCTCATTTAAAATACGGGGATATTTTAAGTCCTTTTTCAAGGCTTCCAATGAACTTCTGATTGTAAAGGCCTGTCTTTTTGAAGGCCTTAATTACCTCTTTAATGTCATTTGTTGGAGGCGGAGAAAAGATATCGCCTTCAATTATCTGATAGAGATATTCATAGCGGAGCTTCTTTTCGACTAACTCCTCGTATTCCTTTTTTGAGATAGTAACAGTCTGCATGGTTACCTTATTTCCCAATTATTAATATCCGCATTTACTCCTTCACCGCCTTTTTCTCCATCTGCGCCAAGGCTGATAATCTCAAATTCCCTGTCACCACCGGCAGGACTCCGGTAGATAAATCTATTGTTCCACGGATCGAGAGGCTCTGTCTCATGATCTAAATATCCTCTGCTGCGAAAGCGCGGGGGTATTGGAGGTATATCTGGCTTTTCGATCAATGCCATGAGCCCTTGCTCAGTAGTGGGGAAAAACCCGTTGTCCAGCCTAAACATCTTCAAGGCTGACTCGATAGCCCTGATATCGCTCTGTGCCTTTATAACCCGCGCCTCATCAGGTCTGTCGAGTATTGCTGGCATAATAAAGACCGCCAAAATACCAAGAATCACCACCACCACCATCAGCTCTATGAGGGTAAAACCTTTTTTATTTTTTACATAACACATAATTTGCAACTCCTCTACCAGTTTACAGTTACCAGTTTACAGTTACCAGTTTACGGTTGCCAGTTTACAGTTACCAGTTAAAACCGTCAACCGTCTTTAACCGTTAACCGTAAACCGTAAACTGTAAACCGTCTTTAACTGTAAACTGGTAACCGTAAACTGCATTTCATCTCACAAGCCGGTTCATCTCAAATAGCGGCAGCATTATAGAAATCACTATAAACCCTACCACAAGGCCTAACAACAAAATAAATACCGGTTCGGCTAAAGAGGTGAGCCGCCCCATGGCTCTGTCGACATCTTTTCGGTAATATTCTGACATTTTTTCGAGATAATCCGCAAGCGTTCCGGAGCTTTCACCCGTAATTACCGCTGACCTTAGCATTTCATCGAAGAGAATTGAATCCCTCAGGGCGCCTGAAAGAGATATGCCCTGTTCAATCTTGCCGACTATCGCCTTTATCTCATTTCTTAATATCAAATTCTTAATTACCCCTGTGCAGCTATGCAGCGCCAAAACCATCGGTATGCCCTCTTTCAGTTGAAAGGCAAAGTGCTCCAGGAAGCTTGACATCGCTGCCTTTTGGAGCAGGCTTATCTTTATCATAACATTGTCTATTTTCATCCTAAGGCCAGTCTTAGTCTTGCTTTTGTATGACCTAACGATATACAAAGAGAGCATGGAGAGTAAAATTACAACAAACAGTCCATAATCTCTCAAAAATGCGCCTGTATTGATCAGTATGAGCGTCGAAAGGGGGACCTCAATCCTTGCGGTCTCAAATATTCCCTCCATCTTTGGGACGACATAGCCAAGCAAAAACCCTACAACGCCACTGCCGATTAAGGTGATGACGGCTGGATAAGTGAGGGCATTTTTTAGCTTTCTCTCACTCTTTTGTCTCTTGTCTTCATACTGTCCGATATTAAGGAGCACATCAGCAAGCCTGCCCGTCATCTCTGCTATGTGTATCATATTTACATGCGTCTCTGAAAAGATATTCGGAAATTTTTTGAGAGAATCTGACAATTTCATTCCGCCTGAAATATCATCATGTATTTCAGCTAAAATGGGGGATAACCACCGCTGGTGATGTTCTTTGGTCGCAATCTGGAGCGCCTTAGCAAGTGGCAGTCCACTCTTAATCATTATTCCCAACTGGAAAAAAAGGGGTCCGGTCTCTTTTTTACGAAAATTAGCATAAAAAGGCTGCTTCTCTCTCTTTTTATCAGCATCTGCAATCAGAAAGGGCTGTATCTTTCTGTCTTTCAGGGCTTTGACGACACCAGCCCTTGATATAGATTCAATTACTCCAGTTACCTCTTTTCCTTTGGTGTCGTATCCTTTATAATTGTATGTCGCCATCGCTTTTTTTACCAGTT
>JAJOKM010000076.1 GCA_021129835.1 Thermodesulfovibrionales bacterium
GGATAGTAAGCAGTGAGCTGTAAGCAGTGAGCTGTTTACTGCTTACTGCTTACTGTTTACTGCTTACTGAAAGAAGGGAGAAGGGCATTAAGAGGAGAAAAGAGGTGCCATTGTCATCTTTTATTGATAAAAGCAAGACCAACACCTTACGAGTGTTGGCAACATTATTCGGAGGGTTAGAATATCTGGGGAGCAACTGCATTGTTCTTGGTAAGATTTACGACCTCCTTTTTTATCGGAAAATGGTGCGGAGAGAAATTGTAATGGCCAAATTAAGTCCGGGAGCAAAAGTGCTCCATATTGGCAGCGGACCACTTCCATTAACGGCGACTTGTCTATCTACAATCGGGTTTAGAGTTGACGCAGTTGACAACAGCAATGCCGCTATCCGCGCCGCAGTTAAAGTAGCGAAGAATTATAATCTGGATAAGGCAATAAATTTCATAGAAGGCGAAGGCATAGAAATAGATTGCTCTGCATACGATGCCGTATGGGTATCATTTAGTGTTAGCCCTATGGAAGAGGTTGTGAGAAAAGTCCTTTCCACTTTAAAGAACGGCGGGCGGGTGATTTACCGCAATTCTCGGGGCTGGCTATCAATACTTTACCAGCAGGCAAAACCCAAAGTGATAGCTGATTCCTATCCCCATCGAAGAATTAGTCATTCTTTGTGGAAAGAGTCAGTAATTATCACCAAAAATCCTTTTCCTGAAGAATAAAGCTGAAATGGCATAACTATCGTCTAACGATACCGGTAGAAATTACGAATCATCGAGGAACCAAAATTCATAAGCAGGAGATAGGATTGAGCCTCAATCTTTCATTTCAGCTGAACCGAATAATAAGGAGTAAGTTGAGATTCATTGCGTATATCATCTATATGATCCATTATCGCCTCGACTATATCGCCTGCCTCTTCTAAAAAGGAAAATCCGGCGCCGAGTTGCTTTTCCCACTTCTCGGTAAGTATCGTGGTAACCTCTTTACTGCCAGCAGCAGGTGATTTGCCGCCGAATATGGCCTGCACTCCAGAAACGGCATAAAAACTGCCAATAGAAAGTGCAGTGCCGCTAAACCAATGCGGAGTAAAGACAGCAGACGGCACTCTACATATATCGTCCATTTTACATTCCTCTGCTATCGCTGAAAGCAGAGTTAAAATACGTGCATGCTCACTACAGTTATCCAGCAAAAGAATTGGCGGTATTCCGGAAACGCTAAGGGCATTTTTCAGTCCGTTGCCAGCTATCTCTACGGCCCTCCTCGGAGATAGAGAAGCAGAATCAGCGATGGAGTTGTTGCAGCCTCCAGCTATAACCAAGATATCATTTCTAATTAGTTCTGTCACAGCAAATTCATGGGCAGCTAGTGTTTCATATCTTGGGTGATAACAATCAACAAGACAAGCAATTCCCCTGATCTCTCCAGAAGAGATTAACTTACTCAGTGAGCCTAATGAACCGCTATGACGTCCTCTCAGCATTTGCTCCAGATAACCATGAGCAAATCTCATCGTTCCGGATGTCGGTGAAGGCATTGCTTCTACTTCTGCATGCCCTGACATGATGTCTTTAATGTCCGCAGCCATCGTACCAGAGCACCATCCAGTAGCGATAGCTACCTGCAGGGCCTGGCGCAGGATGCCCTCTGCATCATAGTCTATGCCGACGCTAGCATGATATATCGCTTCTGTAATTTCCCTGTCTATCCCTCGAGGCATAATCTCTAACCGATCCCAAATGGCTAACCGTTTCTGTGGTGCCCGCTCGACTCCAATTAATCCTCCTTTGAAACGACTAAATTGCTCCAAGTAGCGTAAAGCCACCTCTTCAGCAATCTTTTCTTTAGACATCTCACCACTTCCGATATCCATCGAATTAGCAATTACATACAGTTTATGCCAATTATTGATAGCATGTTCCTTCGTTTCTCCTCTGGCTGCTGTTAGGAGATTTAATGCTAATTCACGGGCATGATTAGCATAAATAGCAGAACCACTTGCAGACATCGAAAGAAATTGACGCGATGATATCACGCCCAATGTAGATCCGCAAACTCCTCGCACATTTTCCTCTGCCCCCGAACCAATAAACCGACATGGACCAACATAACAAGTACGACAGCAAGTCCCTTCGCTTCCCGCAGGACACGGCTTTAATTTCTTGGCCCGATCACTACATGTCCCAATATCCCCATTAAGATCGTAATTTACCATATTCAACAAAGCCCCCAGTAGTAGTATAAGGTATTGCCAAAAAACCTTTGCCTATTACTTTGAAAATACTTTTTTGTTATTGCTCTTTGCTTGTCATTGCGAACGAAGTGAAGCAATCCTGGCGGGATTGCCACGCCCTTCGGG
>JAJOKM010000069.1 GCA_021129835.1 Thermodesulfovibrionales bacterium
GTATGACTATAGGGGTACTACAATTAAAAGAGGAATTGAAGACATAGTATTCATACGGGTCTTCGATTTTAAGGTAATTTCCACAAAATTTAGGAAGCAGCATTCATGCGGGTTTAAAGAATTGCGAACAATATGCATGCCATAATCGTGGTAAACTTGGGTTAAAAGTATTCTTTTTCTGCTTCTTTCCTGATAATTGAGAGTTGGCTTTCAAGTCCCATAACACTCTCTATTGGAAAAGAAAAAACTATGCCGCTGCCAGGGGACTTCATATCTAATTCATCATAAATAGCCTTAACTACTTTATGCACAATATGTCGCTCAACCAATGTTAACAGTATTGACTGCTTCATCTCGACTGTTAATCCAAAAAATGTCTTCGCCTCTTTAATGCCTGTTCCATGCGAAGAAATAACAGTTGCTCCAGTAGCGCCAGCCTTTTTAGCAGATGCTATGGCTTTACACTCTTTTTCATAAGGCATTATAGCTATAACAATCTCAAACTTCACCTTTTTCTGCCTCCTTTCTTTAAAAAATATTGGGATAATGTACCATATCCCATAACAGTTATTAAAGGACAGATAGATGCAAAGGCGATCAATCCAAAGCCATCCATAAACGGATCCCTTCCTGGGATATTAGAAGCAAGTCCTATGCCAAGAGCAGTAACAAGCGGCACGGTGACTGTACTGGTCGTTGCTCCTCCTGTGTCATAAGCAATGGGGACGATATAACGGGGAGCAAGTAATGTCAACACTATAGTAATTAAATAGCTCGCTATAACATATATGTAAATTGGATCCCCGGTGATTATGCGATGGGCTCCTATTGTTATTCCGGATGCTACGCCCATAGCAACAACAATACGGAGTGTCCAATTATTTATACTCCCCTCTGTTACTTCTTCTATCTTTTTTGAGACAGCAATAATTGCGGGCTCAGCAATAGTGCATGAAAAACCTATCAGGAAGCTAAATATATATATCCAATAAAATTTATCCGCTTCTATAAGATAAAATGCCATATATTCACCAAGGGGAAATAATCCTAATTTCAGACCGTGTATAAAAGTGTAAAGCCCCAAGAGCACAAAAAAGAAGCCTTTTGCTATTTGCATGACATTAGGAATGCCCTGTTTTAAAATAATTAACTGAAAGAGCAATATTGTCGCTGCAAGTGGCAATATATCCCTTATTGTCATGACAAAACCTATCAGTATATCTTTAATGCTTACCGGTCCTGATGTGGCAGATACTGAGGATTCATTGACAATAGTTGAGACATAGGCAGGGACAGAGCTAACATCCACTGAATTGAAAGCTATAATTCCATAGCCCAATACAACTAATATAGGAGTCATGACAGCAAACCCAACCAGTCCAAATCCATCAGTTAATGGATTTCGTCCCCTAATGCTTGACACCAGACCTACACCAATGGCGGTCACCAGTGGAACTGTTATTGTCGAGGTGGTCACTCCGCCTGAGTCGTAGGCTAAGGCTATTATCTCTCTTGGCGCGAAAAATGTTGCTATGCTTATTAAAATGTATCCCGGAATAAGATACCAGTGTATAGGATGTCCCAATACAGAACGGAGCACACCTATAGCGACAGAAAGTCCGGCAGCAAAGGCGACGATTATTCTGAGACTAATATCATCAATAACGCCCCCTGATACCATTTCTGCCTTCATAGCTATTGCCATTACAGCAGGCTCCACTATAACTGCGGAGAAGGTGATGACAAAACCAAAAAGCAGAATATAAAAAAGGTTTCCTCGCTTGACTAATTGATAAGCAAGCCCTTCTCCCAACGGAAAGACCCCTAATTTTAACCCTCTGAGAAAAAAAAAGAGACCTACAATTATTAAAAGTATTCCAAAAGAGAGGGCGGCTATATCGGGGAATGGCCTTTTTAAAACAATGATCTGAAAAAATATCGCAACCATGATTATAGGAAGAATATCTATTATTACTTCCCATATATCTTTAAGTAACTGCTCTGTAGTTTTAGCTGTTGACATATAGCGCAGAATAAGGTGATATAATACATCACCTGGCAGATAAAACAGAAAAATCAAAAAGGGTGCGGGTAGATTATATAAGGCTCTTTCACAAATTGAGTTAGTAACAATTTTATGCTAACACATCCTCTGGGGAGATTTCAATACAGACTTCAAAGGGGGAATAATAGTAATGAACAAGGTATTTGAGGCAGCCCTGTCTATCAATGAGCCCTGGTACGTTAGAAACATGGAGTTTAATTCTGTTTTTTATAGAATGCCTGAAACTTGAAGATGAATTTGATATTTAATTACGCCCATAAAGGGCTACACTACC
>JAJOKM010000121.1 GCA_021129835.1 Thermodesulfovibrionales bacterium
TCTGGATTCCCGCTTAAGAATTGCGGGAATGACGACAATGCCTTGAACCGTGAACTGTGAACCTGACAACCTGAGTAGTTACCTTTTAGCTTACTCAAGAATTTCATGGTCTAATTATCATGGTCTAATTATGCATGCCGATGAGCAGGCGTGTCAATAAGTTAGTGTTGAAATTGGGTCTGCCAAAGATGCTATAATGAATGGCAGCACAAGCAAGATGTCTGTGTCACCAAAGGGGGAAGGCGAGTAAAAAACAGGTAACTGCTTTAAAAATTTGGGGATAGAAGAAAGCAAGCAAAAGTTTTTTTGACAATACCTATATAGAGACAAGACATCCTATAAAGCTCAGGATGTCTAATCAGGTACAATGAAGATTATACCGGAGAGGTTTTTATGAAAGATAGGGTACATCTCTACATTGCAGGAAGGGTTCAAGGGGTGTTTTATAGGGCATTTACGATGGAAGTTGCCAACTCCCTCGGATTAACAGGATGGGCAAGGAATCTTTCAGATGGACGGGTGGAGGTGATTTTCGAGGGCAGTAAAGATAAAATTGAGATAGCTATCGAGAAATGTTATAAAGGTCCACCTAAATCAAGGGTCACAAATATCGATGTCAGATGGGAAGACCGATTAGACGACTTCAGGAGTTTTAGTATAAGATATTAATCACACCTCATGATCAGCTCCCTGAAAGGGCCGATAAAGTCATAATTGACAAAATAAATGCCTGTCTACTTCACTGCATCTGGCCGAACCTCAGACTATAGGTAGCCGTAAACGGCTACAAATCATTTTTCATAACTGCTTGCCTTTCATGCCCTCTTATTAATTCTGCCATTTTATCTTTTTTGTAAAGCTTCTCTTTTTGAATCATCTTCTTCTCTACCTCTTCCTCAGGTGAAAGATGGATTTTTTTGTTAATTTCTAAGAGTTGATTATCCAGTTTTTTGTGTTCCTGGCAAAGACTCCTGAATTCCTCATCCTCTTTTTCCAGAATTTCTGCAATTTCTTCTTCATTCATGACGACCTCCATTCATAACGACCTCATGGTATAATATTCATTATACCAAATTACCAGTCTGCCGTGCACGCGGCACAGGCAGACAGTAAGCAGGGAGCGAATATCCAGACGTCGCTGATTTTAAAGGATACTGGATTCCCGCTCAAAAGACTGCGGGAATGACGACGGCGTTGATTGGAATGACAACTCGCTCAATTTATGTAAAATTTATGTAATAATATATGTAATAATAACAGTAGTCAGAATACAGTAGCCAGACTACTGACTACTGACTACCTGAGTGGTTACAAATTTAGTTATTATTGCCTATAGTGAGCGAGCATGAATTCAAATAAAATGAAACTACCCGCTTTTATTTTATTTTTTACAATTATTTTTATCTTCTGGATTACTGGACTTAAAGGCTTTGCCTTTCTGGCCGCTCCATATTGCCAGACTGCAATGCCGGCATATAAAGGAGAATACCCGGAGGGCGCATTAGAGGCAGAGGGGAGAGAGGTCATTTGTCAGATATCAGGATTTGGAGGGGAAGAACTACCATTTAGTATATACTGGCTTGGCATCCATGCAGGAGATGCCGTTTTTGAGGCAATTAACTATAGTGGCAATCTGAGAATAACCCTGCAGGTGCATTCGTCTCCTTTTGTATCTATTTTTTATAGGGTAGAAAACTATGCCGAGAGTTTGATAGTGGATGGAAAGGCAGTTAATTTTAGGACCAAGCAGTATGAGGGCGGGAGGAAAGCCGATAAAGAGACAATCTTTGATATAGAGGGCGGCAGGATTACTTTCGTCGATCACCTCAAGGGGATCGAGAAAGAACATATTACCGAGGGTGGCGGATTTATATGGGATGTTATCTCGAGCTTTTATTATTTACGGACTCACCCTCTTGAGGTAGGAGAGGTTGTTTATATCGATATCTTCGACAGGAATAAATTCTATACGGCCGAAGTGAATATTTTAAGGAAAGAGCAGATCGAGTTTTGTGGCATGGGCGAATTAGCTGTAGTAGTAGTAAATCCAAGGCTGAAGACCGAAGGTGTATTTCGGAAAAGAGGTGACATACTGATCTGGCTTACGGATGATACGAGGCGGATACCCGTTAGGGTCGAGATACCGGTTCCTATCGGAAGGGTTATTGCAAAACTAAACCCGGCATCAATAATCTAAAAAATAAAGAGGTTCTTCTCCAAAAAGTGTAGTTATCCGAATGGTAGTGTAGCCCTTTATGGGCG
>JAJOKM010000071.1 GCA_021129835.1 Thermodesulfovibrionales bacterium
TTTTCTTCTGTAAATACCCTTTTTTGCTATTGTTCTTCACCTGTCATTGCGAACGGAGTGAAGCAATCTCAGCGGGATTGCCACGCCTTTCGGGCTCGCAATGACATTTTCATGCCCTTTTGTGTGCTGAAGGCACATGTAGGTTCCTTCAGGCTGAATGCGTAGGGCTCGTTCCCCGAAAGGGCCGAAAACGGACCGAAAATTAATAAAACGGTTCGTTCGGGGAACGAACCCTACTGACTTCCCAATTCTCTAATTTCCAATTTCAAGCCGTGCGCATAGAACCTTTCGATATGTCTTCAATAATACACAACTTTTACAGGAAAATCTGCTGAAAGATAAGAGTGTATTCCTGAAACAATGGCGCACGCCATCTTTTCTCGATATGCCTCTTTCATTAGTAGTCTTTCCGTTTCCGGATTACTTATAAAACCGACCTCCACAAGTGCAGATGGCATTTCTGCGCCGATAAGGACAAAGAACATTGCCTGCCTCACGCCCCGGTCATAAATAGTTGGATGTCGTGAATTAATTGATGATACTAAGGAGTTTTGTATATTCCCCGCAAGCATGATCGATTCATTCCGCCTGTCTTCACTCTTCAGCGACATCAGGATAAACTTCAACTCACCCTGAATCCTGCGCATCTCTGCTAATGATATATTGTTTTCTCTTGCAGCGACTTTCATGGCCCCAACATCACTTGTCCAGTTGAGGACAAATGTCTCAATGCCTCTGACTCGGCCGTCATAGTACGCATTAGTATGAATGGAGACAAAGATATCAGCGTTATTGTCATTTGCGATGGCAGCCCTTTTATTTAGTGGTATGAAGGTATCGGTGTTACGAGTGAGGATAACTTTGTATGAAGGGTGTCTCTTTTCTATTATATTTCTTGCTCTCAACGCGATGTCTAAAACCACATCTTTTTCATAAAGACCACTAGGGCCTACTGCACCAGGGTCATGTCCACCATGCCCTGGATCTAACACAATTACTCGTTGTGCAAGACTTTTTTCTTCTTTTGTATCTGTTTTTGTAGTTGGTCTCTTTTCGCTATGCATTTCCATAAAAATATCAATGACAAACCTTGCAGGGTGTTCCAGACTGAAAATCCTGAAGTCGTAATTTTTTAATCTAAGATCAAAGACAATTCTGACAGTATTTGCATCAAGTTGCCCCATTCTGATCCTTTCTAAAAAATTATCTTTTACGGGATAATTTTTTGGCAATCCGGCCATCAATCTTGTGTTCTTAAAGTCAAAAAAGAGCCGCTCGGGATTTGATAATCTGCCTTTAGTAAATTCCGCCGGTTTTGATAAGTCAACAACAACCCGTATATAATCTGGAGTTGACCAGTACCTGAGGCCACGAACTTCGGATGTATATCCAGCATTGCCCAAGGCAGGCGCTAAGAGTATAGAGAAAAACAGTGATATCAAGAAGCCAAAATTCAGAGAGGAAAATCTTGCATGCCATGGTCTGCATTTTTTCATTATCATACCTTTTTCACCGCTTTAACTTCTGGTATCTCTTTCTTTATGGTTACTTCGACCCAGTTTTTTAAGGTAAGGGCAGCCATTGGGCATATACCACATGCCCCTTTCAATCTCACATATACTGTATCATCTTTTATCTCGACCAGTTCGATGTCACCACCATCTGCTGCCAGGCCGACCTTTATTTTATTCAAGGTATCTTCAACCTTCTCCTTAGTGATCATGTTCCCTCCCTGGTATAATATTCATTATACTTAATCAGACATCGTGAGTTTCATATGGATGTCTCTTTCGACGACGCAGGCATCTTGTCTGTGTCAGGCATGAAATCGACGGGTATGAACTATTACAATAATAGCTAATAAGCAGACAATTTATCAAACACATTATCAAATATTAAATGTTGCAAGTTTGATGCCTGGGTCTTTGTACTCAAGGCAACACTGGTAACGTCGCAAAAGTCTTAAAAATCGTCTTTCCGTCATTTTGGCGGGGCTATTCTCAAAGACAGATTCCGCTTATCCTACCATTCCGACTTATCCAAACCCATCGGTGTCAGGTCTTGACATGTGACATGAAATGAGAAAAAACAGTCTGAGACAAAGGATAATAATGGTTATGTCACATGTCAA
>JAJOKM010000165.1 GCA_021129835.1 Thermodesulfovibrionales bacterium
GGCTCGCAATGACATTTTCATTCTCCTTTGTGACCGGAGGTCATGTAGGTTTCTTCTGCCTTTACTTTCTCTGAACGGGACGTTTTATTTTTTAACATTTTTAGCCCGTTCGGGGAGCGGGCCCTGCATTTTCTCTGTCTGAATCACAATATGGGCGTGAACGCTTACCATTTTTAACTCTAACGAGGTATAATAAAGATTATACTTGAGGCGCTAAATGAAGATACTTATTGCAGGTGGACATATCATAGATCCGTCTCAGGGCATTGATGAGGTGGGGGATATCTTGATTGAGGGTGGAAAGATAAGAGAGGTCAGGTGCCACGGAAAGGCGGGAGAGAAGGAGGTTAATGAAGGGAGAGACCTGAAAGAGGGCAGAATCCCGTACTCTCGATTAACGGCCCATGGGCTCGAAATTATCGATTCCAGAGGAATGTTTATAATGCCTGGCCTTTTAGACATGCATACCCATTTGAGGGAGCCCGGCTTTGAATATAAGGAGACGATAAAGACCGGCACTAAGGCTGCTATACAGGGAGGGTTCACTTCTGTCTGTTGTATGGCCAATACATATCCTATAAATGACAGCGCCACTGTGGCCGGATTTATCCTCAAAAAGGCGGCAGAAGAAGGGTCTTGTTCTGTTTACCCTATCGGGGCAATAACAAAGGGGCAGCGAGGAGATGAACTTGCAGAGCTCGGGATGATGTTTGATGCGGGATGTGTCGCATTTTCTGATGATGGAAGTCCTGTTATGGGCAGCCTCATAATGAGGAGGGCATTGGAGTACTCTAAGATATTCGATATACCGATAATCTCTCATTGTGAAGACCTTACACTTTCTGGAGGCGGCTTGATGAATGAGGGGAGGCTCTCTATATTGCTTGGGTTAAGGGGAATCCCGGCTGCATCTGAGGAGATAATGGTTGCAAGAGACATCATCTTGTCAGAGCTTACTAAAGGCAGACTCCATATCGCCCATGTCTCTACAGAAGGCTCTCTGAAGTTGATAAGAGATGCAAAGGATCGCGGGATAAACATAACGGCAGAGACATGTCCCCACTATTTTAGCCTCCCAGAGGGCGCAGTAGGAGATTACAATACGGATGCAAAGGTGAATCCTCCTTTAAGGACAGAGAGGGATGTAACTGCGATAAAAGAAGGACTAAGAGAGGGCGTAATAGATGTCATAGCTACCGACCATGCGCCGCACCATAGGGATGAAAAGCTTCGGGAGTTTGAAGTCGCACCCTTTGGCATATCAGGCTTAGAGACAGCGCTGCCTCTGAGTCTCAAGCTTGTCAGCGAGGGGGTCTTGACTATGCCACAGTTGGTCGAAAGGATGGCCCTAAACCCGGCAAGGATATTGAAAATAGACAAAGGAACTCTAAAGGTTGGCTCTGATGCAGACATCGTAATTCTGGATACAAATAGGGAGTTCAAGGTCGAAGCAGAGAAATTTGCATCAATGGGGAAGAATACACCATTTGATGGCTGGATACTGAAAGGCAGGGCTGCAGTGGCAATATACAAGGGGAAGGTAAATAATTTGTAACTATCCAGGTATTCAGTATTCAGGATTCAAAATACTGAACGATGAAACACACCCCTAAGTCCCCTCTAAAAAGAGGGGTGGACGCGGAGCGGACGGGGTGTGTCCCCTATTGAGAGGATCAGGATACTGAATACTGAGTTCTATCTGTTAATTAAAACGGCTCTATGTTCGTGACCTCCCCTGGCGGTGCCGTATCAGAAATATCCGGCTCGCCGTCCCTGGACCGGGCGTCACGGGCATACCGGTAGCTGTATACCTCACATCCGGATCCTTCGTAAGATTGCCTATTGATATTATCTTGTTAAGCATCAGGGTTTGACCTCTGATGAGACCTCTGTTGCCGCTTCTTGCGGTGTTAGTGGAGATTCGGCAACCTCTTCTGCCATCTCCTTTGGTATCTCCTCTGGCATCTCCTTTGGCAATGAGGCTATCTCTTTTTTTCCTAATTTAATCACCAAGGACTTTACCACAGAATCAGAGACCCTAAAATAACCCTCTAATTTTGCTATGGCCGATGGAGGGGCCTTAAACAAAAAGAGGATATAAATTCCTATTCTCTGCTTATT
>JAJOKM010000048.1 GCA_021129835.1 Thermodesulfovibrionales bacterium
TAATCACCTTTTTGCCTATCCTAACATCCTTCCACCTCATCGTATACTACCTCCTTTTTTTATTGTTTAATTCTACCTGAATCCGTGATATTACGGATTCACCTCATAGTCATCTACGTTAGGAATACCCACATCATAAACATTCACGAAAACTCCGGTAGTATCAATGTCTGTCTGGGTATTAAAATTTCCCCCGCCGCTTATGACCACAAAGACTACATTGTCAACAGTAGCAACAGTAGTATAAGGTGGGGTGGCAGGATCTGGACAAATAATCCTTACACATATTCCATGCAACCCCCCCATCCTGTGGTTGTCAAAAAAACTGCGCATAAATTACTTTATAGTATTATAGCAAAATCAGGATTTCTTTCAAAGTATATTCTCAAGCAATAATATCTCACGCAAAGGCGCAAAGGGCGCAAAGAGTCGAAATTAGAAATTGGGTAATAGTTCAACCTCTCCCCTTCGCTTTTGTAATTCCGACCCCTCCGCTTCTGTCATTCCGAGCGAAGCGAGGGATCTTAGTATTTACGCTCAGGGCAGGCTCTGGGAGAAATATTATGATATGCTGGCTATATGACATGGTGTATAAGATTTTTCACATTTGTTCGAAATGACAATAATGGCGCTGAACTATTACAATATTTCCATTTTGTCTTGACAGATAGACCATCAACCCCTTGACTTTTTTCTATGATGGGTTTACACTTGAGGGGGGAAAAATGGATACCGGAGCACTGCACAAGATAAGTTACGGGTTATATGTCATCGGCGCCAGAAAGGGGCAGAAGTTCAATGCCCAAATTGCCAACACGGTAATTCAGGTCTCTTCTGTGCCGCCGAGGATTTCCGTATGCTTAAATAAAGACATCCTCACCCATGATTTTATCTATGATAGCCAGGCATTTACGGTCTCCATCCTGGCACAAGATACACCGCTGGACTTCATCGGCAGGTTCGGATTCAAATCAGGAAGAGAAACGGATAAGCTCAAGGGCATCAATTACAAAATAGGCCAGACCGGTGCTCCCATAGTGCTGGATAATGCTCTGGCCTATCTGGAGGCCGAGGTTATCTCCGAGGCGGATGCCGGAACCCACACCATATTCCTCGCAGAAGTGGTCGAGGCGGAAACCCTCATGGATGGCGAGCAGATAACCTATGCTTATTATCAGCAGGTCAAAGGAGGCCGCACACCGAAGTCAGCTCCATCGTATATCGAAAAAAGAAGGGAGGACACTAAAGGATGGCAAAATATGAATGTACTATCTGCGGCTATGTCCATGATCCCGAGGTAGGGGATCCGGAGAACGATATCCCAGCCGGAACGCCATTTGACAACTTGCCTGATGAGTGGGTATGTCCGGTCTGCGGGGCAAGTAAAGATCAGTTTGAGAAGATGTAGGGTTTAAACCTGGATTTGGTAGAAGTCGAAGTCCAGATAGAGACCGATGGAAAGAAGGAGGCAATCAATGAGCAAAGTGCAGCTAACGGAAGGTGTTTATTGGGTTGGCGTCATAGACTGGAACATCAGGAGCTTTCATGGGTATTCTACTCATCGGGGGGACTACCTACAACGCCTATCTCATCGTTGATGAGAAAATCGCTCTCATAGATACCGTCAAAGCACCATTCTACTCTGAGATGCTTTGGCGGATCAAAGAGATTATTGATCCTATCGATATCGACTATGTGGTATCGAATCATGTGGAGATGGACCATTCGGGTTCTCTGCCTATGATCATGGCGGAGGCGAGGAATGCTCAGCTTATCACAATGGAGAAGTTTGGCGAGGCAGGCTTAAAGAAACACTTCGGCCTGGAGTTCCCACTGATTCCGGTCAAACAGGGCCACGAGCTTTCGCTGGGCAGAAGAACCCTCGCCTTCATTCCAACTCCTATGCTGCATTGGCCTGACTCGATGCTCACCTATCTGCAGCAGGATGAAATACTATTCTCCATGGACGCCTTTGGCCAGCACCTGGCCAGCTCGCAGCGATTCGATGATGAAGTCGATGGCGCCGTCCTGATGCAGGAGGCCGCGAAATACTATGCCAACATACTGATGC
>JAJOKM010000153.1 GCA_021129835.1 Thermodesulfovibrionales bacterium
TTTTCAACTGTAACTACTCAGGTACATTTTCTTTATCCCCCTCTTTGGTAAAGAGGGATTGGGGGAGATTTTATGAATCATAATTATCTCCATTAAAGAAGGTTCAACGGCTAAAGAAGGTTAAAAAAGGTTCACGGTTAACGGCAAAGAAGGTTCCAGGTTCATCGTTTTCTAACCGTGAACCTAAGTAGTTACTTTAATTTTATGCCCTGTTTAAGGTAAAATACTTATCTACTTCAAAAGGTTGCCACGACATCATTAAAGAGGGCTCAGGATGTCTGATCAGGTAGGTACAATGGACATTATACCAGGGGGTGCTTATGGGATATGTGGATGGTCTTAAATGCAGAGAGTGTAACAGGGAATATCAAGTTGACCCTATATATGTCTGTGAGTTCTGTTTCGGTCCATTAGAGGTTGTTTATGACTACAATAAAGTAAAGCGAGCGCTAACAAGGAAGAGTATAGAGGAGAGGGAAACGAATCTCTGGCGATATAAAGAACTACTTCCAATAGATGGAGCGCCTCAGGCGGGGTTGAAATCAGGCTTCACTCCCCTTATAAAGGCCAATAATCTTGCAAGGGAATTGGGGATTAAGGAATTATATATAAAAGATGATACGGTGATGCATCCAACCCTGTCGTTTAAAGATAGGGTTGTGTCAGTTGCCATTACGAAGGCAATAGAATTCGGGTTTGATACAGTTGCATGTGCCTCTACAGGTAATCTTGCCAATTCTGTGTCTGCACATGGTGCGAAGGCTGGGCTTAAGAGATTTGTTTTTATACCATCTACACTGGAGCCAAGCAAGATTGTTGCCTCCATTGTGTATGAGCCAAACTTAGTGGCAATTGACGGTAACTATGATGAAGTAAACAGGCTATGTAGCGAGATAGCTAATAAATATAATTGGGCCTTTGTAAATATAAATATCAGACCGTTTTATGCAGAGGGCTCAAAGACGCAGGCATTTGAGATTGTAGAGCAGTTAGGATGGAAATCGCCTGACAATGTTGTGGTGCCGTGTGCCAGTGGTTCGCTCTTGACAAAGGTATGGAAGGCGTTTAAGGAATTTAAAGAGATAGGCATACTAAATGAAATCGAGACAAAGGTCTTTGCTGCACAAGCAACGGGCTGTTCCCCTATTTCTACTGCCATAAAACAGGGAACAGATGTAATAAGACCGGTGAAGCCAAGCACCATTGCGAAATCTCTCGCAATTGGCAATCCTGCAGATGGATTTTATGTGACGCAGATTGTGAAGGAAAGCGGCGGATATGGGGAGGATGTTTCAGATGAGGAGATCGTTGATGGTATAAAATTACTCGCAAAGACAGAGGGAGTCTTTGGGGAGACTGCTGGCGGAGTTGTCATTGCGACTACCAAAAAATTAATCGAACAAGGCAGAATCGGCAAAGACGAAACCACTGTGGTATGCATCACAGGGAATGGACTTAAGACTCAGGAAGTGCTAACAGGCAAGACTGCAGAAGTACATAACATAAAACCGAATTTCGATGCATTTGAAGAAATACTGAAAAAGATAAGGGACTGACTATTTAAAGAAACGAGGGGGTGGTAAATATGGCTGTAAAGATTAGAATTCCGCCTTCACTTCAGAGACTTACTCAGGGGAAAGATGAGGTCGAGGGTAAGGGTGGAACTATAATAGAGCTCATTAATAATCTCGAAATAAGGTATCCTGGCATAGGGGAAAGAATCTTAGATGACGGCAAGATAAGAAGATTTATTAACATTTATCTCAATGAAGAAGATATAAGATTTCTGCAGGCAGAACAGACCGAGGTAAAAGATGGAGACGAAGCCTCTATTGTTCCAGCCATAGCTGGAGGCAGTAAATAGTGAGTTATGAGTGTAGAAGAAACCTACATGACCTCCGGTCACAAAGGGGAATGAAAATGTCATTGCGAGCCCGAAGGGCGTGGCAATCCCGCCCAGATTGCTTCACTTCGTTCGCAATGACAAGC
>JAJOKM010000067.1 GCA_021129835.1 Thermodesulfovibrionales bacterium
CAGTTGCCCTTGCCATAGGCTTTTATGAGATTTTTTGCCTCAATCATTTTAAATACCCCCACCATGCTCTCGACAAACTCGTCGAATCCATGACCAAACTATCACTTGGTCCACACCTTATCTATTTTGCCCAATTCGCTGGTCCGGAGCAAGTCATTTTCCCTCCAGATTAAATAAGCCGTCATGGTCCCTGATAAAATCAAAGGAAACCAAAAAGTCACCAAGCGTGCCGTCAAGGCTATCGCCAAGCCTTCAGCAAATGAAAAATCCGCATAGGTAAACATAAACGCCATGCTACCTTCAAAAGTTCCCAACCCGCCTGGCAGCAATGGAATCATGCTGATCAGATAGGCGGCATAGGTGGCAATGGCCGCAAAAAGCGGCTCCACATTAAAACCCAGCATCAAAGCCACTACGTAGATCTTAAGTGGATATAAAATCCATACGAGCAAAGAAATTGAAAACAACCAGTAGCGTTCTTTAACAGAGATTAGTTTGCGGGAATAGCAAATGGCTTCTTCAAAAAATAGATGCGCATTTCTGCCTTTTTGCGCTATCAGCAGCCGCAAATTAAACTTTTTAGCTGCTGGAGCCTGTGAAAGCATGTTGTCTTCTATTTTTTGAGCAGTTTTTATCTTTTCAAGACAAACTTCAGGATAAGTTTTAGTACGATAAAGTAAATAGAGCAAGAGCACAACGGCGCTTAAAGTCAGCAAGGCAGAATATAGAATCGACGGCAACTTAAAGCTAACTGCCGCCAGCGAAACAGACAAGACACACAGTATTGCAAACGGCAACAAGGTCACGTATTTATCCACCAGCAGTGCCGCTGTTAATTTCTGGTACGGCAGTGAGGTGTGTCGCCGAAAGAGGTATACCTTGACTGCTTCACCACCCAATTTACTCGATGGTGTTACGCTCTCTACAAAACTACCCGCCAAGAAGATGCCGAAAGTTTCTCGAAACCGAATCCGCGCATGCAGCTTCTTAAGTAAATAATGCCACTTGTAGGCAGACATCGCCAGGGTGGCTGTTTGGAGTAAAAACAGCGATCCAAGCACATAGATGTTTGCCCTCAAAAATGCCGCCTTTATGATGTCCCAGCCAGCAAAAAATATAATAACTATAATGGCTGCAATGCCTAGTATCCACAAAAAAATTTGTTTGCCGGGCACGCTGTTCTCCTCTGTCAAAATAAAACCGCCATGTGCTTTCAGCACACAAAAAGGTATGAAAATGTCATTGCGAGCCCGAAGGGCGTGGCAATCCCGCCCAGATTGCTTCACTTCGTTCGCAATGACAAGCAAAGACCAATAACAAGAAGGGTATTTTCAAAAGAAGATACGTCCTGAAAGCTGAACTTCACCGTCCTGATGATTTACAATAAATAAGGCGGAAAAGTATTTCCGCTCTTGCCGACACTCGGCGCGATAGCTGCTTACGCGGCGCCTTCGTCTCGGTAGCATCAAATTCCTTGGCTTCAGCAATATCCCTCTCGATGAATTCTTCCATTTCTCTTATCGTTAATAAATCTCACCCGCAATTCATATTATAAACCAAGAACTTGCCTTTGTCAATCCCTGTCTTTTCAAAACACCGGCCACATCCAGCGACTCTTTTTGCATTTCTTGCAATCCACCATAAATCATGATTAGGCCGAAAAAGACAAAGACAATCGAAGCGGCTAGTTTTAAGAAGACTCTTTCCCCTTTCAAGTGGGACAATCTACTATCTTCTTAACCGAAAAGAAGAAGATAACGGGCACCCAAGAATGATGTTATGGCGTGGATGAAAGCTTGTCCCAGTATGGCTCCGCTAAAAATTAGCAGAAGGGCGCCAAAAGTTGCTATGAGTGCCATAGCTGTTAACTGGGTTTTGTAAAATTTAAATTCGATCGTCTGTAATAGTTCAGCCCTTTATCCCTTTTCTGTCATTCCGAACCCTTCACTCCTGTCATTCCGAAC
>JAJOKM010000020.1 GCA_021129835.1 Thermodesulfovibrionales bacterium
TCTTAGATGATTAAAATTCACCACCTTATTCCCTTTCTTCGATATTTCAGTATACAAAGCGAGATCCGTTGTGAATACGCAGCTCACACGCTTTGACTTAATAACAATACCTGTATCCGCAGCCCCGAGCCTTATCGAAACATTGTTTGCAAAAATGACTTTTTTGGTGATATGTGATTCCTTACGCATTTTTTATTTCACGAATTTTGATGGACTTTATTGCACCACTTTTGTTATCAATTCTAACTACCTTATATTGCCTTTTTGGATTTTGCGGCTGCAACCCCGTAACAAGCCCACCTTTAGGGTAATCCCAAGGACGAGAAAAACCAATGGTTACTTCCCATACATCGTCAGCCTCATTTAAAACCACTTCTTCCAAGCCAAAATATTCCGGACGCTCAGACTCAAAAACATCAGCAAGATGCTCTACAGCTTTTTTAACTACTTCTTTCACATTCATGAAGAACTTCCAATAATGTATGCGCCGAACGACTGCGGGTAGTTGCCAATGACATTCCTAAGGCTAACATCTTGTTGAAAGCCACGACTTTTCAAAACGCCGTGGCTTCTATCCGCCCGAGTGCAACCGCTTGTTATGCACTCGAAGTCAAATCATTTATCCTTCATATCCGCAAACTCCAGTTCTTGGAGAATTCACCACTGGCAACATCATTTCTTTGCCGCATTGATGATCTTCAGCACAGGTTTCACACAACCATACTGATCCACTCCATTGGCACGCTATACAGATCTGGGTAGCAAGGGATTTTTCGCATTCGTTGCACGGAACTTCAGGGGCTTCATTCCTTGCTAAAATTTCAACAGCAGGTCTGTTTTTCTCCATGGGGCCAGCATATTCTGTGAGCGCCTTGACCAATAGCTCCGTAGGACTGCCAAAATCATATTCATGTCGCAACTCCATCCCTGGAATCAGTACTTCTTTTAGTTTTTGTCCCATTTCTATGTCATCTCTTCGATAGCTAAATGCGCTCATATGTCCGCAACACTCAAGCCAGATATCCCTCAAAAATTGATCTAATTCCTCCAATTTAGAGTTGCTGGATACTCTCAGATGCAACCAATATTCGGGTAAATGAGCCCCTTTGACCAGGATATGAAAAAAAGGTTGTGACCTAAATTTTTGCTGTTTCCGTTGATTTCCCAGACTTTTCGGGAGGCACGATTGTAAATGTTTCGTCATGCCCGCTCCGGTGTATTCTGATTTGCACAATAAACATGTAGCTTTGGGGGACTTTGTTGTCATTTTGACGTCTCCTTCCTCTCAGTTTTTATGCCATTCTTCTTTAGGTGGGCATATGCCAATTTATCAGGGCAGCAAATTTCGACTGCATAAGGCATGAGTATCGCAAGCGCACCACGAAAGCGCATCACGCAAGTTCTCTGCATCTTTGTTAATGGGCAAGATTTTTTGCAGTATGAGAAAGAGATCGTTGGTAATGGGATAGGATTGACCTTTTCCGACCAGGTAGGCTTTGAGTGTTGACATCTTGACAGTGGCAATACCACGGAAGCGTCGAAACCTATTCTTTCTTGGGGTTGCCGTTGTTTTTCTGGTTAAATAAACCCGCCCATTCTCTTCTGCAAAGTCAATCTCGGTGTTCGGGGTAATCCCCAGTTTTTTCCGTATATGCTGTGGTATTGTTACCTGCCCTTTAGTTGTAACTCTCATCGCGCATACCTCCTTAATAATCAGTAATACTGATATATAGTATTACTTTTTGAGTGTTTTATCAAGCATAAATTCTGCTTCTAACTTTGATGGAGCGGGCCTAAAAGCCCAATCTGTTTTCGTGCATTATTGCCTGTGAAAAAGAAACCTGCATGTGCTTTCAGCACACAAAAGGGCATGAAAATGTCATTGCGAGCCCGA
>JAJOKM010000146.1 GCA_021129835.1 Thermodesulfovibrionales bacterium
ACTAATACAGCTCACAGCTTACTGCTCACTAAGAATAAAGGGAGTACTCAAAATGCAGACACCTAATCATAATCACCTTGGCGAGAAATTTCAGAGGCTACTGACGGGAGAAGGGCTGCAAGCAGTATATCAGCCAATCATCTCCTTGGAATCAGGGCGAGTGCTCGGATGGGAATCCCTTATGCGCGGCCCATCTGACAGCTATTTTAGCAATCCAGATGCTATTTTGGAGTTTGCAGAGAGGGGAGGGTTGTTGTTTCCTTTAGAGAGAGCTTGTCGCCAAAAGGCAATTAGTGGTATAGGTGAGATTGCTGCAGACCAGATACTCTTTTTAAATATTCACCCGCTAACGATATCTGATCCCGCATTTGCCAGGGGCGAGACACGAAGGATGTTAGAGCATGTTGGGCTATCTCCTCAAAATGTAGTCTTCGAGATAACAGAGAAATATGGCCTCAAAGACTATTCGGTCACTAAAAAGGTGGTGTCACACTACCGCCAGCAGGGATACAGGATAGCGCTGGATGATATGGGTGCCGGCTTTTCGGGACTCCGGTCTGTTGCCGAAATTCGCCCGGATTTTATGAAGATAGATATGTCCTTAATAAGAGATATAGATCGTGATTCAGCCCGCCAGTCCGTAATCGAGACGATTGTCGACCTTGCAGAGAGGATGAGCTGTCGCTGTATTGCAGAGGGCATCGAGACAGAGGCAGAACTGACTGCGCTGCTCGCAATGGGCGTGCATTATGGGCAGGGCTACCTCCTTAGCTATCCGTCCAGCCCCAAGCCCCTATCGGCGGTGGCAGCAGCAGCAGCGCATATCAAACGGTGGCAAAAGAGTAAGTCGTCCAGAAGGCTGAGATCCAGCCAGAAGAAATCTGTCTCGGATATTATGTCGACTGCTATAACGGTAAGCGAAGAACATATCGTTGCCGAGGCAAAAGAGATTCTGGATAGAGGCCTTTCATCGGACAACAGCAGCATAGTCGTCATAAGGGAGGGGAGGCCAGTGGGACTGGTAATGAAGCATCGGCTGTACCATATGCTCTCTTCTCGGTATGGTGTCTCGCTTTATATGTTTAAGGCGGTAAATACCGTAATGGATCGGTCACCACTATTGGTTAATTCTACTGCTTCTATCGAAGAGGCGGTCGAGGCGGCATTGGGCCGTGGGCAGGAGAAGTCCTTTGACGACGTCATAGTCGTTACAGAAGAAGGCTTGGTGGTAGGCGTAGTGGCCGTAAAGAAGATGGTAGATACCCTAACAGAGGCACAGGTGAAAGAGGCGAGAGTGGCAAATCCACTTAGTGGACTGCCTGGAAATGTGGCTATAGAAGAGGAACTCAAAAAGAGGGAAGAGAGTCGGCAGTCTTGCACTGTAATATATAGCGATTTAGATAGATTCAAGGCCTATAATGACACCTACGGATTCAGAAATGGCGATTCAATGCTTATGCTGTTGGCCAGAATAATTTCTCACTCCGTCAGGAGGCATGGTTCGGCAAATGATTTTGTCGGCCATATAGGCGGCGATGATATGGTGGTAATTACGCATCCGGAATTTGTAGAGAAGATCTGCCAATCTATTGTTCGACTCTTTGATCGTCAGGTGCAAAGCTGTTTTTCTCCTCAAGATAGAGATAACGGAGGTTACTATGGTCTTGACCGGGAGGGAACTAAACAGTGGATACCCTTTGTGACCGTCAGTTTAGGAATAATTGATTGTCAAGACGAAAGAGACTATAGAATGCTCGGTGAAAAGGCAGCAGCAGTAAAAAAGTATGCCAAATCATTCACTGGCAGCGTTTATGTCCGCGATCGCCGCGCATAAAATTGCAGTAAGCTATTAGCGATTAGCAATTAACTAACTGCTAA
>JAJOKM010000083.1 GCA_021129835.1 Thermodesulfovibrionales bacterium
AAAAAGGCGACGGCGGACTAAAGAATTCCTTGATCAACGTCAAGAATGTAGAGCTGAATCTATCATCTGCTGCTCACCAGCTATCATCCGCCCAGGCATCTGTTCAGGAAAGTGGCGAGCTGCCAATAAAGGGCATTAAAGACAGCGGTGGATCTAAAAACCCCGTAATACACTCATCACTCACCGCTCGCCACTCTACGCTAAGTGAAGGCGTTAATAATTCATTGCTGAGTTCAACTACGACTGCACCGCCCCAGCAGGCAACCTATGTAAAGTCCGGATCTGCCATAAGTGCCACTATGTACGCAAGTAGACTAGGTGACCTTGGCGAGGTGATGGCAAAGATGCAGGGGGCTGGCGCTAAACATCTGACAATAAAGCTCGAACCGCCTAATTTGGGGAGCATCCATATAACACTCAGGATGGGCAAAGGTGTGCTGAGGGCTGCCTTCAGCGTTGAATCCAATGTCGTAAGGGATCTCTTTTCTGCGGCTATTCCTCAGATAAAGACATCCCTCGAAGGCTTGGGCATAAGGGCAGGAGATTTCTCTGTTAATACAAAAGAGGATTATTATTCCGATGGCAGAAGACATCATGAAAATGCTCACCAACACCAGAATAAAAGAGAGAAGGAACCGCAATCTCAATTTTTTGAATATTTTGCATAACAGACATCCTAATGTCTGATCACACAGATTAAAAGGCAGATTACACAGATTTCTGAAAAACCCAGAAATCTCTGACTGGAATCTGTGTAATCAAGCATAATGAATATTATACCGGGAGGTAATGTATGGCAACCATTGCGCCGATTTTCGGCAATCAAATGTACGTAGGAGCAGCAGAGGGACAAGGAGGCGTAAGGGCACAAAACACCCTCGGCAAGGACGCTTTCTTAAAGCTATTAATGGCCCAGCTAAGGAATCAGGACCCCCTTGAGCCGATAGGGAATACAGAATTCATAGCTCAACTGGCAAACTTCAGCACCCTTGAGCAGATAACAAATATGAGTACAAATATGGAAGGGTTCTTGAGGCATCAGCATCAGCACACTGCCCTTGTCGCTGCAAACACGATCGGAAAAGAGATAGAGACTATTGGCGGGCATAAAGGTACTGTCAGTGGTGTATCTATAGAAGCCGGGGGCGTTTATCTTATTGTCGGTGACGATAAAATAGCTTTTGGAGACATCAAGGAGATTAGGGGCATAGGTAATTGATATGCGGGGTCAATAACTCAAAAAGGAGAGGTAGTGTCAAATAGAAGGTAAGTGAGCATGAAAAGTGAAATGGTAACACAGGCTTTCAGCCTGTGGACAATATAATTTAGCAGGCTTCCAGCCTGTCAAACAACGAGGAGGTTTATCATGGGTTTAATGACATCGCTTTATACAGGGGTCAGCGGTCTTAGTGCAAACGGGCTGGCGCTATCGATTATTGGTGACAATATAGCCAATGTAAACACCACCGGCTTCAAGAAGAGCCGTGCTGTCTTTGGCGATATCATGAGCCATGCGATGGGAGGCGCTGCCGCATTCCAGATGGGCAGAGGAGCCATGCTTCTGGCAGTGCAACAACTGTTTATACAGGGCGCTCTCGAGATTACCGGAAACCCTCTCGATATGGCAATTGAGGGAGATGGGTTTTTTATTGTGAGGGATGAAGCTGGCGCTCCATTTTACACCAGGGCAGGGCAGTTTAGCCTGAATAAGGATGGTTATATCGTAAATCAAGACGGACTGCAACTCCAAGGGTTTCTGCTGCAGCAAGGGGGGGTGAAAGGGGATATAAATGTGGCCGCTATAAACAGCCCTCCAAGGGCGACTAGCGAGATTACTATAGCCGCAAATCTTGATTCAAGGACATCACCTAGAGACA
>JAJOKM010000119.1 GCA_021129835.1 Thermodesulfovibrionales bacterium
AAAACGATGAACCTGGAACCTTCTTTGCCGTTAACTGTGAACCTTTTTTAACCTTCTTTAACCGTTGAACCTGGAACGTTGAACCTTTAACCCGTGAACCCCAGAACCTTGAACCTGAGTAGTTACTCGAATCTTATGATTCAGTTAAAGCTGCATTACAAAGGATTGGTGGAAGAATATCTGAATAATGGCTATAATAGACATGATGAAAAATGGACAAAGTATAAGTCAAATAGCTTGACCATGATGCCTATTTGAGGTATCTCTTAAAAGGATGCTGGTGGCACATATTTATGGAGGTGAAAAGTATTCAAGCAGTAAGAGGGCGAATCAAAAACAATGGAATGGTCCAGATTCCAAGGAAAATCATGCAAGAACTTCGTCTGTCTGAAGGGGATGAGGTTGTTTTGCGGATTGAAGCATCAAAACTTGTGATCGACCCCGTGACAGCGCGAAGACGAATGCGATTGAGAACTGAAATTGTAGACGAGTTGGTAGAACACGAAGAATTCTTTGAGCCCGAGTTAAAATGATCGAAATCCCGTCTCACCAAAGTAGGTGGCGATGGGTTTAGGCTAAAGATAAAAACTGATATTTCAAGACTTGACCCCATTGTTTGCAAGGAGGTAATAGAGATGAATCCGAGTTTACGGGATCTTCCTATCGAACAGCGGATGCGGCTGGTCGAAGACCTATGGGATAGTATTGCTGCTGACCAGCGCGCCTTACATCTCACAGACGAACAGAAAGCTGAACTCGATCAGCGGTTGGACGCCTATGAGGCGGATGGAAATCAGGGTCGTTTGGCCGAAGAAGCGATAGCCGACATCAGAAAGCGCCTATCACCTTGGAGGTAAGACTTCGGTCTGAAGCTGAGGAAGACTTGGCCAACGCTGCGGCTTGGTATGAATCTCAGCACCCTGGCCTGGGGCAAGAGTTTCTCAACCGTGTCCTTTCTGCATTCGAATCGATTGCGGTACGACCGAACATGTACCCTACCGTCCACAGAAGGACTCGGCGGGCATTGCTTCATCGGTTTCCTTTCGGTGTCTATTATCGAATCGGGACAGATGCGATAGTCATAGTTGCTGTGATGCATGGTAGTCGCAATCCACGCCTTTGGAAGAAAAGAACATAATAGTATGCTCCTTGACATGTCTGAATACCAGAGGATTATTGAAGAACTTGAAGAGGTGGAATCCATTCGTGCCTACGACGCGGCTAAAACATCAAAAGACGAAGTGATTCCCTTTGAGCAGGCTGTCAATGAAATTGAGCAAGGACAGAAATGAATTACGTTGTATTCATTCTACGGCGTGCCCAGAAGGAGTTAGATAGGTTCCTTGCCGAAACTTATGAGCGGACAAAAGCAGCCATATGGAACCTAAGTCAAGAGTCAAGACCGACTGGATGTCAGGAATTGACAGGCCGAGAGGGTTGACGTATTCGGGTGGGAGACTATCGGGTAATCTACAAGATTAACGATATTCAGCGTGCTGTCACTGTGCTCCATGTGGGTCATCGACGTGATGTTTATCGATGAATGAGAAGAGCAACTTCGCCTAACAGCATGTATCCGGTTTTGGCTTATGCCCTCACCCAAATCGCCTTCGGCGACTTCAGATACACACAATACGCTACATGGGCATAAGAGTTCTAAAACTACAGAAACCTATACTCTTGTTAGCCAGCGAGATATTGGACGAATTAAAAGCCCTTTGGATTTTGAGAAGAAACCTACATGACCTCCGGTCTCAAAGGGGAATGAAAATGTCATCGCGAGCCTGAAAGGCGTGGCAATCCCGCTGAGATTGCTTCACTTCGTTCGCAATGACAAGTGAAGAA
>JAJOKM010000025.1 GCA_021129835.1 Thermodesulfovibrionales bacterium
TAAAGTATAAGATTTCTCCCGGAGCCTGTCCTGAGCGTAAATACTAAGATTCCTCTCTTCGCTCGGAATGACAAAAGTGAAGTGGTCGAAATGATAAAGTGGCTTGTTGCTGTCATTTTGACCGAAAAGTGGCTTGTTGCTGTCATTTAAAGGCATGAAAGGCTGAGAAATCTTCAAACAGTGGAATTTTGCAAGAGCTTCAAAAATCATAAAATGGCGTTAAAAATTACTTATATAATTCACAAATAGAGCGAAGTGAATAACACAATAAATTTATTAGTAATAGAGAGGTCAGGAAGTGGTAGATGTTAAAAATATAGATGATATATGGAGTAAAAGTCTTTTTAAAATAAACATCATAGTTGGAAGTAATATCTTTAATTTATAGTTTAAACAGATGAAGTTACTCTATTTAAAAGAAAGAAAGGCTCTAATAGAAATCCCTAATAGGTTTTTCAAGGAGTGGATAGAGGAGTATTATCCAGCTATTATCTCGGATGTTATAAAGGATATAGTAGGTTATTCAGTGACAGTAAATTACAAAACCATTGAGAAAGAGGATATCTCTTTACGAAAGATAGACTCAAAATATAAAGAGAAAAGAAACAGACTTAAGAGCAGAGGCATTTACCTTAATCCAAAATATATATTCAATACCTTCGTAGTTGGTCCTTCAAATCAATTTGCTCATGCCGCTGCTATGAGGGTTGGAGAAAAGCCAGGGCGTGCATATAACCCTCTATTTATATATGGTGGTGTTGGACTTGGAAAAACACATCTCATTAATGCAATAGGAAATTCAATAATAGATAAAAACATGGAGAAGAGTATTTACTATTTATCAGCAGAGCAGTTCACAAATGAGGTTATTTCTGTCTTGAGATATGGAAGGATGGGAGAATTTAAGGAAAAGTACAGAAATATAGAGACTTTGCTTATTGACGATATCCAGTTTATAGCTGGGAAAACTACTACTCAGGAGGAATTTTTTCATACATTTAATTCTCTCTATGAGAGACAAAGTCAGATAGTAGTTTCGAGTGATAGGGCTCCTTTAGAAATATCTGATATCACAGATAGACTAAGGTCAAGATTTAGTATGGGGCTTATTGCAGACATTCAACCACCGGAGATAGAGACAAAAATTGCAATTATTTATAAAAAAGCAGAGGCAGAGAGAATGACTATAAATGAGGATGTTGCGCATTTTATAGCTAAAGGAGTAAGGTCTAATATAAGAGATATAGAGGGGTGTCTTATAAAATTATGGGCACACTCATCTCTAACAGGAATGCCTATAGATATAAACATGGCAAAAGATGTAATTAAAGACTTAATAGTAGAAGAAAATAGACCTATAACTATAGAATTAATACAGAGGATAATCTGCGAATATTTCGGGATAAAAATTCAAGATTTAAGAGCAAGAAAGAGGACAAAGGAGATAGCAAACGCAAGGCAGATAGCAATGTATTTGGCAAAACATCACACACATCTTTCTTTGAGCGAAATAGGCAAGTGTTTTGGAGGGAAAAATCATGCAACTGTGATTTATGCATGTAAGCAGATAGAAGATAAAAAGAGAACGGATGAGAATTTAAATAAAAATGTAGAAAATATTATAAAAAAAATAAGTAACAGGTAAGGTTTATGTTTTTAGTCTGAGCCTCTTGCAAAAGTCCCAAAAATGTCACCCCGAGCGACACGAGGGGTCTTATAACTCATTGATAGTAAAGGATTCCTCACTTCGTTCGGAATGACAAACAGAGACTTTTGCAAGAGCCTCAGCAG
>JAJOKM010000009.1 GCA_021129835.1 Thermodesulfovibrionales bacterium
CTCCCGACTCTTGACTCCCGACTCTTGACTCTCAGATAGACCTCATCAGTCTCTTGATTATATAACTCCTGGTGAGATGCATTTTGGTAGAAACAATTAAAAAAACATCAAAGGAGGTGTAACTAAAAAATCATAAAAATTTGTCTTGACAAATGGGTCCACCTTAATTTACGATTTCCGCTTTCACCCCTTGATTCATATTTTCCTTCGATTATAATGCCCAACACCATATTTTACATTTTTGTTTCTAATAATATTGATACTTTTCATCATTGCTTAACTTAAAACGGTATTATTTTGCTCTAATTTCAGCAATTGTTTTTTTACAGACAATCCACCACTATAACCAGCAAGCTCGCCGTCGCTTCCAATAATACGATGACAAGGAATAATCAAGCCAATTGAGTTTGCGCCATTTGCATTTGCAACAGCTCTTACAGCTTTTTCATTATTTATAGCTTTTGCTAAATTTAAATAGGTAGAAGTTTTACCATAAGGCACTTTCATTAATGCCTTCCAAACACTTTTTTGAAAATCAGATCCTACCATTAAGAGAGGAATGTCAAACTCTTTTCTGCCTCCGTTAAGATACTCATTAAGCTGTTCTCTTATTTTTGCTAAAAATTCACTATCTTGTTCTACAAATTCAGCATCCAGTCCTTTTTTAATTCTATTGTCAACCGTTGTTCTCATTTTTCTATATCTAAAATCGAGCAAACAAAGTTTTCCATCAAAAGAACCTAATATTAGCTCTCCGATTTTTGTTTTGTAATATTGGATATTAATCTGGTTCATTTTATAGGGTAAAGTTTAATTTTCCGGACCAAAATATTCGCAAATCCAAATCAGGTTAAAGATTAAATTTCTTTGTTCTTTTAAAGATGATTTCTTGTGATTGAGCCTCCAGACGTATTCTCCCAAGTAGAGAGGTAGTCTTTCTCTACGAATTCCTCTTTTTTGAGCTAATTTCCTTTTTAGGTATCCCCAGAATCCTTCAAGAGAGTTTAGGTGATACTTCCTCTCCTTTTAATACTCATTCTTTGAATGATCTACCATTCTCTGCAGATAACCTTTAGCCGCCAATCCTGTATAGGCTCTCCAGCCATTAGAACAGGCAGAACCCCTCCTGACCTGTTTTTCAATTAAAGGTGGTAAATCCTTAGCGGGAGCACCAGGAACAATCTCTGCCCAAACCTTGCCTTTCCTACATAAGATTCCAAAGAGAGATCGCTTGATAGTCCCAAAACCCCTTCTCTTTTTACCTAATTTCAGCCTCTTTTTCTTCTCTCTGTTTTTCATCTATTCTCCCAAATAGGTCTCATCTACCTCAACTATCCCTGAAAAGAGAGTTGGTACATCCTTTGCCATTACTATTCTTAACAGAGTTAATATCTTTAAAAGCTTGTATTTGGAAATGTCAACTCTTTCAAAAATGGCATTGGTCGAATGTTCCCAGAGGAACTCTTCAATAATCTTTCCTAATAATCTTGATTTAATAGGAAGTCTATTCTTAGGCTTTGAGAAACGATGCTTACATCTGGAACATTTCAACCTCCCATCACCCAATTGCCGGAATCTTTTGCTTCTACATTCGGGGCATTTGTAGACCATAAACCTAATACTAATACTAGATTAGATTAGATTAGTATATTAGGTCCGGTTTTTCGAACTTTACCCTATTATTTTTATATGATGTAACCAGCAGTTATTTAGAGGGGCTTTGCAATGAGCTGGCAGATTGGGGTTATAATTGGG
>JAJOKM010000140.1 GCA_021129835.1 Thermodesulfovibrionales bacterium
TTGAATATGTTGCGGTATGTTTGGAGTTAAATCTTTCTGCCCGTGGAGAAGATCTTGCGGATGTGGAGAAAAACATCAGATCGGCAATAGAATTGTATCAAGAAGATATAAAAGAGTCCCCAGAAACTGCTGTGTCTCCTATTTCTCCAGAGGAGTTGATCGAATTTTTGAGAGATACAGAGCCTGAGTGGTATAAGGAACCGACAGAAGGTTTAATTTTGAGACCACTTGAGGTGCATGAGATTCCAGTATATGCCTAAGATGCCGTCACTCTCGAGCAGGGAACTTGTAAGATTGCTGGAAAAAAGGAGGAGCAGTATTTGTCAGGCAGGGTCCAACAGGCCATGCTATATATTCAAGAACAATTGAAGGAAGAAGATATTCTGCTCCGGTGCAGATGGGAAAGAAAACCTTGGATCCGATATATTGCAAAAGAATATTGAGACAGTTAAAATTTACCAATGAAGAGATGGAACAACTTTTGAGATGACATTCAAGTGTCTAACAAATTGCTGAAGCTGACAGCAGGCAGGCCCGCTGCAGCTTCAGCTCAATCGTTATACCCTGCGAGGTGCGGAATGAGAAAGTCATATAATATAGCTGTAATACCAGGAGATGGCATAGGTCCAGAGGTTGCAACTGAAGGGATAAAGGCGCTTAGTGCTGCGGCAGAGAAACTTGAGCTTAAATTGAATTTCAACAGTTATGACTTTGGCGGAGAGAGATATTTAAAGACTGGAGAGCTCCTTCCTGATGCAGCAATAAATGAGCTTAGGGGACATGATGCTATTTATCTTGGAGCTATTGGACACCCTGACGTAAAGGCGGGCATTTTAGAAAAGGGAATTCTATTAAGACTGAGATTTGAGCTTGACCAGTATATAAATCTTAGGCCAGTAAAGCTTTATCCTGGCGTTGACTGCCCATTAAAGGACAAGAGGACTGAACATATTGACTTTGTTGTTGTCAGGGAAAATACAGAGGGGCTTTATGTAGGCGCAGGGGGAGTGCTTAAAAAGGGAACTCCCGATGAGGTGGCTATTCAGGAGTCTATCAATACGAGGAAAGGCGTTGAGCGGTGTATCAGGTATGCCTTTGAGTATTGCAAGAAGAGGAACAATAGCAAAAAACTTACACTTTGTGGTAAGACTAATGTGCTCACATATGCCTTTGACCTCTGGGAGAGGGCATTTTATGAAGTTGCCAGGGAATACCCGGAAATAGAGGTAGATTATGCCCATGTAGATGCTATGGCTATGTGGTTTGTTAAAAACCCTGAATGGTTTGATGTAATAGTGACGGATAATATGTTCGGCGATATTATTACTGACCTCGGTGCGATGATACAGGGGGGCATGGGCATTGCTGCTGGAGGAAATATTAATCCAGGGGGTGTCTCGATGTTTGAGCCTATCGGTGGCTCTGCCCCAAAATATAAGGGCAAAAACATTATAAATCCATTGGCTGCCATATGTGCAGGTGGCATGATGCTGGAGCATCTCGGCGAGGAAAAGGCAGGTGCGATCATCGAAAAGGCCGTAATGGAAGTAACAGGGAAACACATAAAGAGTCTTGCAGCAGGCAAGATGGGATATTCAACTGCGGAAGTTGGAGACATGGTTGTCAAATATATAGCATAAGTAACTGCACAAGTAGTCAGAATACAGAACTCAGTATTCAGAATGCTGATGAGCAGGTTCGCTATTACTGAATACTGTTTTTTATAGAATGCCTG
>JAJOKM010000160.1 GCA_021129835.1 Thermodesulfovibrionales bacterium
CACACATGACACGGGGGGGCATAACAAGCAAAATGGTATTTAAAGGATGCTGGATCCCCGCTCAAAGGACTGCGGGAATGACGGTGTGCGAGACTGAGGGAATGACAATCAGAGATTTTTGAAAGAGAGACTGTTATCATGAAGAGGTATTAATATCAGTTATTTACAAGATACCCCCCGTGTCAAGTGTGTCCGAATGTCAGCATCAAGGGAGGGGAAAATACCTACTTAAAATAGGAAAGAACCAAAGAAGTTACCCACATAGAATAGCGAGGAACCATAATAAACGTCTAACAGAGGTTACTCCATTTGATGGCAAATATCTAACGGGGTGAACCACTGAACCGTGAACCTAAGTAGTTAAGGAACTATTATGATAAAAAAGGTAAATGTCGATCAGATCAAGGTGGGAATGTTCATTCACTCTTTTGACTGTGGATGGCTGGAACATCCCTTCTTTAACACCAGTGTGAAGGTCAAAAACGATAAGATGATCGAGAAGATCGTCAAACATGGCATCCGCGAGGTCTATATAGATACGGAGAGAGGGCTGGATGTTGTCGACGCCCCTGTCGAAGAGGAAGTAAAAAAGGAGATCAATATCGAGATCAGCAAAGCGGCAGAAACCAAAGCTGCGGAAAATATTCCCCTGCAGGAAGAGCTTATAAGGGCGAGAAAGATAAAGGATAATGCCAAACAGATAGTCAAGGACATCATGGAAGATATACGAATCGGCAGACAGATTGAGATGGAAAAGATTGATCCTATAGTAGAGAAAATGGCAGATTCTATCTTCCGCAATAAAGACGCCCTTATGAGTCTCGGCAAGATAAAACATATGGATGACTATACATTCCTGCATTCTGTGAGTGTGTGCGTATTTATGATCTCTTTCTGCAAGTCATTGGGTTTTGACCGCAGCCTCATCAATAAAGTGGGAGTCGGTGCTTTATTGCATGACATAGGTAAGGTGAATGTCCCTATCGAGATACTCAACAAATCCGGAGGATTGACTGACGAGGAGTTTGCGAAGGTGAAAGACCATGTGGTGCAGGGTAGTCTTATCCTTTCACAGACCCAAGGAATCTCAGACACTTCAATTCTCGTGGCTGCCCAGCATCATGAACGTTTTGACGGCAGCGGCTACCCCAACGGTTTAAAAGGTAGTGAGATCAGCAAGTTAGGCCAGATGGCAGCGATTGTGGATGTCTATGATGCCATTACATCCGATAGGTGTTATCATAAAGGAATGGAGTCTTCCGAGGCTATAAGAAAGATATTTGAGTGGAGTAAATACCACTTCAACCAGGATTTGGTACAAAAATATATCCAGTGTGTGGGGATCTATCCTATAGGCGCCACAGTGCGATTAGAAAGCGGTCTGCTCGGGGTTGTTATAGAGCCTGGCACCGAAAGCCTTTTACGTCCCATAATCCGGGTTGTTTACAATACAAAAAAGGAACGGTTTACCACGCCTGAAGACATAGACCTTTCAAAAACCCTCGGTAAAGGCGGAGGCGATAAGATCGTAGGCTATGAGCAGCCTGAAAGATGGAACATAGACCCATACAGGTATCTGGAGGCATACCTTTAGAAAACCACAGTAAAAGGATAGTTATCAGTTAACAGTTATCAGTTAACGTAAACCGTAAAC
>JAJOKM010000005.1 GCA_021129835.1 Thermodesulfovibrionales bacterium
GATGCATCATTGTTTAAGAACTTTTCTTTGATCCGTTGAATAAAATCATCTTCTCCCACAGTCCCATTTCCTTTGCCTAACACCAATGGGTTTTCTATATCCTGCTCAATACCCAGTTTTACAAACTGCCGATGCCCCTCCCCCTCAGATTGTTTACGCGATTTTGATGCCGGTTTCAAGTATCCTTTTGACAAATGGATTGTCAATATTGAATTCTTCCGGTTTATAAGGAATAGGTTCAAGGTCGCAGCTAACCTTTAATTTAATGCGCCTAATCTTGTCCCTGTCTTTAAAGCGTTCCCCCTCAAAGGCTTTTGAGACAATGGCAAGATCAATGTCACTCCAGTCATTAAATGTCCCTTGAGCGTAACTGCCAAATAAAATAGCCTGTTCTATTCCGATATTATTTTTTGCCAGTTCTTTTAAAAACTGATCTATGATATTTTTTACTTTATTTGGGATTTCAGCCATTTTGCCATCTCGTCAATTTTATAGTAGTAATTCTCGCTGAACTCTTTGGTGCATTTTTTATAAAACTCACTTTTGTATTGGGGATATCTCGCCTCCAGATTAAAATCGTTCACCTCGTCCAGAAAGATTTCTTGCTCTTCCGTCATATTGATATTGGTATGCCTCGCCAATTTTACCAGATTATGCGTTTTAGGCGGCAACTGATTATTGTTGTCTTGAATAAATAGTGCTTTTAAGGTCTTTTCAAGAACCAAGTGTCCGATAAACAAACACCAGTCATACTTACCTGAGGAAAACAAACTTTTTGCTGCATCCCAATCATGCTCGGCACCATCAAGCCAATATTTAATATGTTCTTTAATCTTCATTTCGTTATTACCGATTCGTGTGGGGGGCTGGTCAAAAAGGGGCAGGGGGTAAAATCTTTTTTCTTGACAATTGAAGACTCTATGAACCTCAGCATCTAAAAAATTCCTTTTGTTTGTCTCCACGGTAAGTGACATGGCAGCAGGCTCCTGGATATTGAATTTTTAGTGGTCTTTCCATGGGTCAGTATTAGCAAACCGGATGATTTGTCAAGAGGAAAGATTTGACCCCTCATTTCCCCCTCATTTCCCTCATTGCCGAGCCAAAAATCCATATAAAATTATATCATTTCCTCACATAAAAATCTATACAAAACCACTGCTGTCCCACCGGTTGAATAACAAAACAACAATGTCATTGCGATCCTGAAAGGCGTGGCAATCCCGCCCAGATTGCTTCGCTTCGTTCGCAATGACAAGTGAAGGACGATACCAAAAAAGGTATTTACACCTGATCAAAAAACACGCTTCATGAAATTATCGCTTCCCGCAAAGGCGCAAAGACGCCAAGTGTAAACCTTCCGATGTCGCAAAGATAAAATTCGCAGTTGGCAAGAACATAGAGAAGCATGTTGGGCCCGTTTCCCGAACGGGCTGGAAGCACCCACCCTCCCCTCAATCCCCTCCCATCAAGAGAGGGAGGGTGGATATGGATAACTACACTTTTTGGAGAAGAACCCAAATTTTTCAGCAATTCTCGGTAAACTTAATTTATATG
>JAJOKM010000017.1 GCA_021129835.1 Thermodesulfovibrionales bacterium
TCCCTTCTGCAATGACCCCTCTCCAATATGCCTTCCGTAAATATCATCATATCTTTGGTTCTTCTCCAAAATAGTAGTTTTAATTCTGGCTCTTTCCCATTTCAAGTGGGTAGCACCATACTGATTCACCCAGCACTCAGCTTCATTTCTTCGCTGATGCTCCTGCAACCTGCGAGCTGAGTGCTGGGTAGGTCGCTATCTTCTTCTTTTCGGTTAAGAAGATAGTATACTTACCCACTTGAAATGGGAAAGAGCCTTTATTCTTTTCAGTCCTTTCAGCCTGCTCGGGGAGCGGGCCCTACATATTAGAGGACAAAACCCTCAAAAGACTCTTCCTGCAGTAGGCCGCTTTATTTGGTAGGGCTCGTTCTCATAAGGGTGTTCTGGATCGAGTTCCTTAGTTTTACCGGCTCTATGTTTCTGCTATTACCTCTTGTGCAAGCTTGGCGAGTGCATTCTGAGAGTGAGCAGACGCTTTTTCCCAGCGCATCTCGTCCTCAGGCTCTTCAAGTACAGGTGCGGCGATTTGTTAGGTGCTACAATAGCTTGCGAAACTTTTCGACGGTAAGTCCAGCATTATGGACTATACCACCCATTGTGTAAGTGTCAACTGGATTACTACGTGGAATCGTAAGAAAACGAATGCCATCAGACATCACAATATGTTTTCCTTGACGAACAATCCGAAAGCCTGCCTTCTCCAATGCACTAACAGCCCGAAGATGATTAACGCCAGGAATTTTTGGCATATTTAGATAGCCACTTCTACATCTCTAACCTCTGCATCTTTAACCGAGTCAGCTATAGCAGCCAAATATTCCTGAATTGCATCGCGAATGTTTCCAAGGGCCTCCTGCTCCGTTTTCCCTTGCGACCAACATCCTGGTAACCCAGGACACGATACGCTGTATCCTTCCTCTGTCTGTCTCAATGCTACCTTATACTTCATTAACCAAACCTCCAGAATAGAATATTTGTACACCTAACCCGACTTTCCGAAATAGACATAAATACGCCATGTGAGTGACAAGAAAAGTCATTTACCATATGGCTAATTTATTGAAATTATACACTTTATTCTAAGTCAAAGGCAAAGATAAGTGGCAAGAAGTTGTATGGCCTAACATTAAATGCGCTAATTGTCTTGATATTACTTGCAATAGTGGTCTAATATCTGCTGTAGCATGATCTGAATACTTCTCAAAAAGGGGGATCTGCTATGGCAAGTCCGGCTAAAAAGAAGATTTCCGGTCATATCTATTATTATGCAAGAGAATCCAAACGGATCGATGGAAAGACCAAGATTGTAGGCAAAAATATCTCGGCAAGGCAATTGATGAGTTAGAGGAGATTAATGAAGTGGTTATGCTTAAATATCTTACTTCAGGAAAGTCCACTGCTCTTCAGATTAAAATCTCGAAAATGACCCCTGAACAACAGGAAATGTTTACTGCTCTTAACCTCTCATGCTATAGTGAAGCAATCTTTTAGGTCACACATCCGCAGTTACACAATTCATCATCACTACGC
>JAJOKM010000127.1 GCA_021129835.1 Thermodesulfovibrionales bacterium
GGTTCAAGGCATTGTCGTCATTCCCGCAATTCTTAAGCGGGAATCCAGACGCCGTCCCTGCAGGCAGTAAGCAGGGAGGTCGTTGCTTCTACAAGGATGCTGGATTCCCGATAGAAAGACTTCGGGAATGACAACCTGAGCAGTTTATTAGTTATGAAAATATAAGGTTGTTAATCGTGAACCGTGAACCTAATAAAAGTTGTTAACCGTGAACCGGAGTAGTTACTATAACTGCTATGCAATTAACATGTCCTATGTGTAAGGAAAAGACTACATGGAAGGAAAATCCCTGGAGGCCTTTTTGTTCTGAGAGGTGCAAGCTTATAGATCTCGGTAAGTGGGTATTAGAAGAGTACAAGATTCATGAAGAGCCTGCAGAAGAAGAAAAAAGGGAGGGCACATGACAAAGGTAATCGTTACTGGTGCAACCGGAAGGATGGGCAGCAGGATTACCGCACTTTTAGAGGATTATCACAACCTAAGGCTTGTTGGCGCTATCGAAAGAGAGGGGCATGAGGCAATTGATAAAGATATTGGTCGGCTCATCGGAATCGGAGATATAGATGTCAAACTGACAGGTAGTCTTGAGGAGATTATCGATAACAGCAATGTCATCATTAATTTTACGACCACTAGTGCTACTATGCGGCACTTAAAGGTCGCTGCCGAAAGAAAAAAGGCGATAGTAATCGGCACAACGGGATTTTCTAAAGAAGAGACAGGATCCATAAGGGAAATATGCAGAGAGATTCCGGTTGTTTTAGCGCCTAACATGAGCGTTGGTGTAAACCTATTACTAAAAATCTTGCAGGATATTGCAAGGGTTCTTGGTGATGACTATGACATCGAGATAGTCGAAGCACATCACAGGCTAAAGAAGGATGCACCCAGTGGTACTGCCATAAAAATGGCAGAGGTTATAGCAGATGCGGTAAACAGAAATCTTGACGATGTTGCTGTTTATACAAGAAAAGGGATAATTGGTGAAAGGGCAAAAAAGGAGATCGGCATTCAGACAATCAGGGCCGGAGACATTGTTGGTGAACATACGGTACTGTTTGGGGGATTAGGGGAGAGGATAGAGATTACTCATAAGGCGTCAAATAGAGATACCTTTGCCAGAGGCGCATTAAAGGCCGCGTCATGGGTAATCAATCAACGACCAGGGCTATACGATATGCAAGATGTACTCGGGCTAAAATAGCTCATGACCTACTTAGGTTCAAGGTTCAAGGTTCAAGGTTCAAGGCCTTATGTTTTTATAACTTGGAACCTCGACCCTTGACCCTTGACCCTTGAACCTGAGTAGTTACAAAAATAGGTTCCTCTCTGTTTTAAGGGGGCAGTATAACATTCCCTCCCCCTTGATGGGGGAGGGTGAGAGCCTGCCCCGCACTTGATGCGGGGGTGGGGGTGATTTAGAAGTGGCAATAACATAACTCCAAAGCTAAAGCCTTTAAAAAAAGACTGCCAGATAGAGAAAAATGTTTAGATCACCCTCCCCTGGCTCCTCCCATCAAGGGAGG
>JAJOKM010000091.1 GCA_021129835.1 Thermodesulfovibrionales bacterium
ATTACATTACTCAAAGTTTTGCGTAGAATTACATTGATAAGATTAGATTTTTCTGCATTTCTGACTATTTCGATATTACCATTTATCTCCTTAAGTCGCTTATGATTCAGTTCGGCATAGCATCCAGTTACTATAACCTTGGAGTCGTCTCTTAATGCCATGTGAATAAGCCGTCTGGACTGATAATCTGCCCTTGAGGTGACGGAGCAGGTATTTATGACACATACATCAGGTCTCTCAGATATGCCTACTATCTGATGCCCTGATCTACTTAGCTCCTGCTCTATATCTGCGCTTTCTGCCTGATTTGTTTTACATCCGAGTGTTAAAACGCTTATTTTCATTTCGCTTTAAATATCTAGGGGCACGACATGCCGCGCCCCTACATTCTCATTGCTCCTAATAAGCTCTCCTTCGAGTGAGTGCCTGAAGGCCTTTATGATCTTTACCGGGATAATCTCTCCCCTTGTCAAACAGTCTCGTCCCTGGATATTTACCACCTTGTTTGTCCTAGTTCGGCCTGTAAGTCTATTATTATTTTTTTCACTTTCTCCTTCTACCAATATCTCTTGGAGGGTTCCGACTAATCCCTTATTCTTCTTTTCTGTTATTTCGTTTTGAACCTTGATTATCTCATAAAGCCTTTCGGATTTTATATCATCTGACAATTGTCCGCTCATCCCGGAAGCCTTCGTCCTGGGTCTCTGGGAAAACTTGAATGCAAAAATACCATCAAACTCTATTTCTTTGAGTGCATTGATTGTTAAGCTATGATCCCCATCTGTCTCTCCAGGAAAACCTGCAATAATGTCTGATGAAATTGCAATTCCTGGCACCTCCCTTCTTAATCTTTCTATTTTTTTGAGATATTCTCCATATGTATATCTCCTGTTCATTACCCCGAGAATCCTTGTGGATCCTGACTGGAGAGGAAGGTGTATGTGCTCACAAACCTTTTCCATATCTCTGATTGCATATATTAATTCATCAGAGATGTCCTTTGGGTGTGAGGTAACAAATCTGATCCTCTCTATTCCATTTATTTTATTAATTTCTCTCAAAAGTCCAGGGAAATTTAGACTGCTCCTGTACGAATTCACATTCTGACCAAGGAGAGTCACCTCTTTATAGCCATTTTCTGCGAGTCTCCTTATCTCATTTATTATACTATCACCTGCCCTGCTCTTCTCCCTTCCTCTCGTGTACGGAACTACACAATAACTACAAAAATTATCGCAGCCATACATTATATTTACAAACGCCCTCACGCCATCTTTTCTTTCAGCAGGGATATCTATGTCGGCTATGAATGGATTTTCCTTTGTGACAACCCCGGATGGAGACTCGATAATGTCTTGCAAAAATGGGATATTCTGCGGTCCAATTACATAATCTACATACGGTGCCCTCTCTAATAGTTTAACTCCGTCTTGCTGGGCGATACAGCCTGCAACTGCTAT
>JAJOKM010000059.1 GCA_021129835.1 Thermodesulfovibrionales bacterium
AACCCCCTAAACCCCCTGAACCCCCTAAACCCCCTAAATCCCCCTTACCAGGGGGACTTGCAAGCGTGGCGGTGGAGCTGACCGATTTCTCGGTGTTCTATTCGCAGGATTCGATCGCCAACGCTGAGGCGGCCATTAAGAATAATGCCAGCCGCATAGTGGCGGAGAAGGGGCAGATCGTGAAGGTGAGCAAGGACAAGGACGGCATCGTCAGCCGTGAGGTGCTCACAAAGAACTGGACCGATTGGATCGACTACTGGGCGGTGGCGTTCGACTTCGAGAGCAAGCGGGAGATCATCCGGGTGAAGAACGAGGACAGCGGCGAGTGGGAAGAGCGCTGGACGGGAGATTTCATCTTCGAAAACGAATGGCAATCCTTCCGCACCCGGAAAGATCGTTCGCTGGAACTGAAGAGCGTCTTCCACGAATGCGCACCAGGACGGCGCAAGATTGCGGTCAAGGTGGTGGACATCTTCGGCAACGACACGATGACGATTTATGAGGTGACCATTGGAGGGCATAAGTAATGAAAAGAAATGAAATAATGCAGACCCTGCGTGGCTTTGTTGAGTTGAACAGGGATAGATACGAAATTATACGGATCGGTGTTTTTGGTTCAGCGGCCAGAGACAGCATGAATGAGCAAAGCGATATTGATGTTGTTGTTGAGCTTGGCAAACCGGATCTGTTCTACCTTATCGGCATCAAACAGGAACTGGAAGAGGAGTTTCACCGGCCTGTGGATATTGTAAGATACAGGGACAGAATGAATGCATTCTTAAAGAAGAGAATAGACAAGGAAGCCGTATATGTATGACAGAGAGCTTGTTTTAGCAATACTGGGGCAGATTTATCAGGCAGTGCAAACAATTTTAAAACGCTTTGAGCCTGTAAAAACGGTAAGCGATTTTACAGACTCACCGGAAGGCCTGGAAAAACTTGACAGTATATGCATGCTGCTGATTGCAATCGGTGAAGCATTAAAAAATCTGGACAAAACCACAAACAAATCCGTCCTGCCGCGATATCCCCAGGTTGACTGGAAAAAAGCCAAAGGTATGCGGGATATCATAAGCCATCATTATTTTGAAACAGATGCGGAGGTAATATACGACGTCTGCAAAAACAATATTCCTGAACTGGCACAAACCATAAATAAAATGATTAGAGAATTATCATAATGGCCCTGCACAAGGATTTCCCTGAATCACCGCATGCTGTTCTCGATCCGGATATCCGCTGGTTTCCGGCCGATGAAGCTCTGCGCGAGACGAGCATGGAGAAACTCATGCCGCCCCTGGTCTCGCGATTGCTCAAGAAAGTAAAGGGGTTCAGGGACAGCGGCTATGTCGGGGCGGCCGACACCAGCAGAAGCCTGCTCAACTTCTGGTTCAATACCCCGCACATGCTTCAGCAGGCCGACGGGACCATCTCTCAG
>JAJOKM010000166.1 GCA_021129835.1 Thermodesulfovibrionales bacterium
AATCGTTTTTCGACCTTGAACCGTGAACCCCTGAACCGTGAACCTGAGTAGTTACGCAGAATATACTTATGAACAATGAATTATTAGTTATTATTATAATTCTTTCTATTGCAGTAATATTCCTTGTCTTCCGTCTGTATCATTTCTCATCATCTATAAGAGAGGTCAAAAAATTTTCGAAGGAATTATCCTCAGGCAACCTCAATGCCAGATTGTTTTTCACAGGGAAGGGTGGATTAGCCGATATTGTCCGAGATATCACTTCCACCATAGAAAAGACAAAGACAAGGCTTGATTCTGCAGATGCTGAAATGCAAAAGATGGAGGCAATACTCAGGGGAATGTCCGATGGTGTCCTGATTGTTGATACACAAGGCGTGATAATCCTTGCCAACCAAACATTCAAAAAGTTTTTGTCTGTTAAGGAAGATATTGAAGGGAAACAAATTATGGAAGTCCTGAGAAATATACAACTGATAGAGATGTTCAGAAATGCAATGCATTTAAAGAATATTATTTCGGAGGAGATCAACATACCAAAGGACCATAAGGAGATGTATATTATTGCTACCGCAGTTCCTGTATATTCAGTCGATTCGGTGACAGGGATAGTCTTTACGCTGCATGATATAACGAGACTAAGACAACTTGAGGAGGTAAGAAAAGATTTTGTGGCGAATGTGTCTCACGAGATAAAAACGCCCATAACTGCAATAAAAGGTTTTGCAGAGACACTCCTTGATGGCGCTATAGACGACAAGAAAAATGCCATAAGGTTTCTTGGAATGATACAAAATCATAGTGAAAGACTTAACAGCCTCGTAAATGACTTGCTCGCATTATCAAAAATAGAGCTTGGCGATATTAATATAGAAAAAACAGCAGTTAACCTTGAGCAGGTTATTGATACAGTATTTATGACACTCAAAGAAATAGCTGAGAGGAAAGGACTTTATTTGAAAAGAGAAATACCTGATGGCATGCAGACACTTTATGCCGATAAAAATAAACTCATCCAGATAATACTCAACATTGTCGACAATGGTATAAAATTTACCGAAAAGGGCGGAGTAACAGTCGGCATAGATGAGGCTAAAGGCGGAATCACACTCTATATTAGTGATACTGGTATTGGCATCCCTCGAGATCATATCCATAGACTCGGTGAAAGGTTTTATCGTGTCGACAGGGCAAGGTCAAGGGAATTGGGTGGGACAGGACTCGGTCTTGCTATTGTTAAGCATCTGGTTAATGCCCATGGATGGCAGATGCAGATAGAGAGCGAATATACGGAGGGCACAAAGGTTAGCATAAAAGTGCGATAAAAGAGATGAGCAAGGTGGAAATAAAAAATTTAGCAACTACTCCGCTATCATTAA
>JAJOKM010000139.1 GCA_021129835.1 Thermodesulfovibrionales bacterium
CTTGACAGGAATTTTCTATCTGCACAGCTTCATTGAGGATTACTTTTACATAGTATGGCTGTATCCTTAAAATCTTTATAGCCCTCGGCGCTACTACAGCGCCCTCATCAATGTAGTATATGGCTTCTCCCTTTTTCGCATCTGTTAGGTCTATAGCTATCCTTATATCTGTTGGTCTTAAATTCTCTAAAAGCCTTTCGTGTCCCTTTATAGTTAGGGTCGCCTCTTCTATGTTCTGCTTCAAAAGCTCCAGCCTATCTGGTATATTCTCAAATCCGATGGGGGCATCGATAACCATTTCTGATTTCCCGCCATATGTAACAAAAAGCCACAGGGATATAGCCAGCACAATTGAGAATATCTTTAGCGCTACATTGCTGGATGTCTTTTTCTTCATTTGTACCTCTTTAAAGGATTCTTCTTTTTTTCCTCAGTCTTTGCAAATAAAAGTGTGAGCGTATCTCTCAATCTATTTATATCGACATCTGTCTCTATTTTTTCACGCATTGCTACGGAAATAATTCCTGCCTCCTCAGAAACTATGACTGCAACCGCGTCTGTCTCTTTTGTAACGCTGATGCCGGCCCTATGACGGGTTCCGAATGTCTTGCCTGCTTCGTCACCCAATATAATTGGCAAAAAGCAGCCTGCAGCAATAATCCTGTTGCCTTTAATTACAACCGCTCCGTCATGTATTGGCGAAGAGGGATGGAATATGCTTAAAAGCAGTTCTTTTGAGACCTTTGCGTCGAGTGTGGTTCCAATCTCAATATAGCCCTCAAGGACTATATTTCTTTCGAAAATAATCAAGGCGCCTATCTTTCTGTCCGCAAATATCTTGACTGCTTTGATTATCTCATCCAGAGACTTCAACCCCTCGGCAGAGGCAAACCCGTAAAGAAATAACGACTTCCCCCCAATTTGGGCAAGCGCCGTTCTTATTTCTGGATGAAATAGAATTATAAGCACTATAACCACATGCGCCCAGAAGCTCTGAATAAGCCAATCTATTGTATAAAGCTGAAAATATTCTGAAAAGAAGGCGGCTATTAGTAAAATCACAAGCCCTACAATCATCTGGGCAGCTTCTGTGCCCTTTACAAGCAGAAGGACCTTATAAATAATTATCGAGACGATTGCTATGTCGAGTAAATCTTGCCACCTAACCTGTCCTAATAAGTCTAACAAAGGTTCCTCTCACTTCCTAAAGGTATTTTGATTTTAGTTTGAGCAACAGAGCACTGGGCTTTGCCTGGACCCACAAAAAAAGAGAGTTGTATGGAGCCTCTTGCAAAAGTCTGAAAGAATAAGATTTCTCCCGGAGCCTGTCCTGAGC
>JAJOKM010000086.1:0-436 GCA_021129835.1 Thermodesulfovibrionales bacterium
CAAGCAATTCATGTTAGCTATTCACAGGGTGAATCCGTAATATCACGGATTCAGGTTCGTGTTAAAGTAGTTAGTATAAGCTCCATTGATGTGATGCATGATTTGCGACGAATTCGATAGAGGGGTCTCCAGTAGAAGGTGGCAGTGATTACTCATCAGACAGAAAACATGAATAGACGTCCCATATCGCGCGTAGGCAGATTTCAGATATAGAGAGGAACTGCTCCCGATCACGCTTACTCGAAAATATCACTTTCCGTTCATTACCCCTGGAAGTGACATGATAGAAAGCCCCCGGGTATTGGATTCGCAACTGTCTCCCCATTTTCGCTACCCTTTCCGGATTTGTTTTTCGTAGATACTACTACAATCTTCAAATCAGCTTGTCAATTGTTGAGACTTGACACCTTTTATGACATGCCTTGACACCTTTTAT
>JAJOKM010000086.1:446-1325 GCA_021129835.1 Thermodesulfovibrionales bacterium
TGTCTGGATTTTTTTGGTGAGGCAATTCGTATAATTGCATTGTGATATGTTCAATTAGTATAGTATACTAAATTTCTAAATAATGTGTTCACCACAAAGTAATAAGAAAAAGCTAAAGATATTTAGGAGAGGGAATTATGATTACAGGAAAACCATTGTTGACAAGTGAACAGATTCACAAAAAGGTTGCAGAACTGGCAGATAGAATATCTCAGGATTACCATGCCAAAGAAATAATTGCAGTTGGTATTTTAAAGGGTTCATTTATGTTTTTTGCTGATCTTGTCAGGGCCATCAAAGTTCCTGTTACGGTAGATTTTATGGTGGTATCGAGTTATCTGAAGGATACCTCTACAGGCGAAGTCAAGATACATTGCGATATGAAAGAGGAGCTATCAGGAAAACATATTCTTCTAATAGATGACATAATCGATACGGGCATATCCCTGAATTATATAAGAGAGCGAATCATATCACGCATGCCTGCAAGCCTAAAAATATGTATTCTCCTTGATAAAAAGAACCGTAGAATAGTAGATGTTCCTGTGGACTATCGAGGCTTCGAAGTCCCGGACGAGTTTGTTGTGGGCTATGGGCTTGACTATGACAATAAATACAGGAATTTACCTCATATAGCGATATTCAAGGGCGAAGTATAACGTCTGGTTCTTTCTCAAAGTGAGTGGGCAATGCACTATAGTCTCTACTTGATGGGGAGTGGAAATTACATACTATAAATGAGAAAGAGCATTTTTTCTGTAAATACTTTTTTGTTATTGCTTTTCACTTGTCATTGCGAACGAAATGAAGCAATCCTGGCGGGGTTGCCACGCCCTTCGGGCTCGCAATGACATTTTTATGCCCTTTTGTGCGCTGAAA
>JAJOKM010000003.1 GCA_021129835.1 Thermodesulfovibrionales bacterium
CAGAAAAATCTAATCTTATCAATGTAATTCTACGCAAAACTTTGAGTAATGTAATAAATCACCCCCACCCTAACCCTCCCCCATCAAGGGGAAGGGAATTAAGGAGTCCCCAAAAGGTCACCAGACCTTTTGGGGACATAGTATGGAATATTATCAATAAACATTCCCCCTCCCCTGGCGGGAGGGGGTTAGGGGGAGGGGGTGCTGAGCCATTACTAAGCAATGGATTAGCCATGCCAAATACACGGCAGAGACCAGCCATCAAGGTTCAGGATGGCTGTAATAATTCCTGTAGTTATTGTGCTGTCCCTCTGGCAAGGGGGAAGTCAAGGAGTATCCGGATTAATGAGGTTATAGAGAAGATAAAGACTTGTGAATCACTGGGACACAAAGAGGTGGTTCTTACCGGTATTCACCTGGGGACATACGGACTTGATCTTGGATCTGGGGAATCGCTCTCTAATTTGGTGAAGCATATATTGATCAATACCGGGATTGCCAGAATAAGACTGAGTTCATTAGAGATTAACGAAATAAATGAAGAACTGCTTGAATTGGTAGCCGATGATCGGATATGCAAACACCTTCATCTGCCGCTTCAAAGTGGTGATGACAATATCCTGAGATCAATGAAAAGGAGATATTCAGCTGGCGAATACCGCCGGACAATAGAGAGGCTAATGAGTATTCACAGCGGTATAGCAATTGGAGCCGATGTAATTGTTGGCTTTCCTGGGGAGGGAGAAGCTGAATTTAACAATACCAAGCATCTCATCGAAGAGATTCCATTCTCTTATCTCCATATCTTCCCTTATTCCTGTAGACCGGCAACAGAGGCAGCAACATTACCGATGAAGGTTACAAAAAAGATTAAAAAAGAGCGTGCATCCATATTAAGAGAGATAGGAATTAACAAAAAAGAAGGTTACATCAAAAATAATGTAGGCAAGATCGTCGATGTTATTGTTGAAGGTAGTCGTATGGAAGGGAAGGTCGGCACCGCAGGAAATTATATTAAGGTCTTTCTTAGGGGCGAAAGTGACATCAAGGATGGAATGCTCGTTAATGTTCGCATCTCAGGCTACCGAGATGGCATGGCAACAGGAATAGTCTATACAAGGCCTGCAGCCCATTAACAAAGGGTTTTTCTATCTGCCTAAAAGGTATGCAGTTTTAATGGAGGCTAAATGTAATGCCCCTGATTAAGAATTATTTAGCCACTTTTTAACAGGTTATTAATAGTTTATTTAGTCGCATGATATAAATGGTGTAACTACTCAGGTTCAAGGTTCCGGGGTTCACGGTTCACAGTTAAAGAGCGA
>JAJOKM010000063.1 GCA_021129835.1 Thermodesulfovibrionales bacterium
TTCGCACCTTCGCCCAAGTTCAGCCTTACGGCTGGACTTCAGATACGCTCGTGACGTTATACGCAATGCCGAGGAGGGAAAGAAAGGGGAAAGCAAAATATACCTAAAAAAGATTCTCCTCCCATTTTTCTACGGTTAAAGTAGAGAAAAAGCAGGGATTGACAAACATAGATTTCTTTGGAATAATAGAGAGTTACCAAACAACTATTTTTTAAGAAAAGAGTAATCATATGTCAGTGACAATCCCCAAAGGTATTTTAGGCTATGCCTGATATAAACTCGACTAAATCTTTTGCTCTAAAAAATCTATTCAGAAAGAATTGTCTCACGCAAAGGCACAAAGAACGCAAAGGTGCAAAGAGACCAGTAAGCGGTAGGAGGCGACACATACTTTAGGCACTTTAAATACTTTTGGCACTTTTAGGAGGTAGGACTATGTTTTTAAGAAAAAAGATGATCTTTTTGATCGGTTTAGTCTTCTTTTTGGGGTTCTTTTTAATGCCGGGGAGGGCTGAGGCTTCCCCCTTTGCGGGGGGTGAGGGAATCTGGAAGGATCTTTTACCTGAAGAATTTCTGAAGCCCTACATCCGTGAGTTTAAGCCCCAGTTTGAGGTAAAGGGTGTGCCGGCAGGCGTAGAACACATTACCGGGACTCCCCCAGAAAAAGAGTGGTCCCGCACCTTCGGCGGTGCAAAATCGGAGGTGGGCCGCTCAGTTCAGCAGACCACTGACGGCGGATTTATTATAACCGGACAGACAGAGTCTTTTGGCGCCGGTGAGAGGGATCTCTGGCTGATAAAGGTGGCCCCGGAAACCCAGCTCTATGTAACCCCCACAGCAATAACCACTTCGATAGAAGAAGGCACCGGCTGGACGGATATCGAGACGGTAAGTGTAACTAATCATGGTGGAGGAACTTTAAGCTGGCCAGCAACAACAGATAATAGGGACTGGTTAGAGGTGACCCCGACGAGTGATACAACAACGACCGAGACAGACACCGTAACTGTACGGGCAACCACTGCCGGTCTGACTATCGGAACCCATACCGGGACGATAAGCTTCACTGGGGCTGGTACGACCCAGGACGTAAGCGGTCACCTTAACGGTTACTGAGGATGAGCCGCAGTTTGGCTGTTTCATCGCCACTGCTGCTTTTGGGACACCACTGGCTGAAGAGGTGAGATTCTTAAGGGAGTTTCGGGATGAGTATCTCTCGACTAATAAATGTGGTGCGAGTAGCCCTCTGGCCGCTGGTCCAGATAGCGGAGTTTATAGTCGGGGAGGACGAAAAATTAGAAGGCGAAA
>JAJOKM010000145.1 GCA_021129835.1 Thermodesulfovibrionales bacterium
ATTCCTCACTTCGTTCGGAATGACAAAAGGGGGCATTCTCATACTTTTGCAAGAGGCTCCTCTGATAAGTGGATTAAATGTAACCATATAATATAATATAGGATGAGTCGTAAAAAGCTTTAAAAAGCATTTTTCCGTCATTCCGACAGAGCCTGTCCCCGCCCTGTCGGGGATTCGGAATCGTTTCCTGTCTTTAAGTCTTTAAGAAGGATTCCCGACAAGCGGGAATGACGACTTCTTATGGGTTCGTCCATATATAACTTACGCAGCAGGGAAAGGAGCATTTATGATACGACATACATTTTCATTGCTTAGCGGGATAGGCGAGAGGCTTGAGCGCCACATCTGGAAGATGGGAATTCTTTCGTGGGATGACTTTTGCAATTGCACGGAAATAGACGGGATAAGCCGCGAGAGAAAATGGAATTATAATAGGCAACTAATGCAATGCTCAGCAGAGCTTGGTATTGGCAATGCAGAATACTTTGCAAAGATAATGAAACGAAGGGAACACTGGAGATTATTTGATGTATTCAGAGACGAGGTGGTCTGCCTCGATATTGAGACCAACGGTTTTCAGCCCAAAAACGGGGGATATGTCACGGTTGTAGGGCTTTATGACAGATATGGCTGGAGGTGCCTTATCAAGGGCGATAATCTTACCGCAGAAAACCTTAACCGCGAACTCTCAGGCTATAAATGCCTCATAACATTTCATGGCACTACATTTGATGTGCCGTTTCTTTTCCGCGCTTTACCAGGCGTTAGATTTGACATGCCACATTTCGACCTATGTTTTGCAGCACGAACCCTCAAGATACAGGGAGGGTTGAAAAAAATAGAGGCGATGTTCGATATAAACAGAAAGGATAGAGTAAAGGAAATGAACGGCTATGATGCAGTAAAACTATGGAAGCATGCCAAAAACGGAAACTCGGAGGCGAGGGAATTGTTGCTAGCATATAATAAAGAAGACACCATAAATTTATTCTGCCTTGCCGAGATTTTGTATCAGAGACTAAAAAGCTCTACAGGGATAGAGGAGTATTGCCAAGAAGCAGCAACAAAACAAGATTTTAATCGCTATCGCTCAATGCAAGGCACAAACTCAGACATCCTGTAAGTCTGATCACACAGATTAAAAGACAGATTACATAGATTTCTGAAAAACCCCGAAATTTCTAATGAAACCGACATCAGCTTTCAGCACACAAAAGGGCATGAAAATGTCATTGCGAGCCCGAAGGGCGTGGC
>JAJOKM010000052.1 GCA_021129835.1 Thermodesulfovibrionales bacterium
TAGTAAAAGATTCCTCACTTCGTTCGGAATGACAAAAGGGGGCATTCTCATACTTCTGCAAGAGGCTCTAACTTTTGAATTTTGCTTCTTAAAGCCTACATTTATAATCTAATTTGTGGCTCACCTGTGATCCCGACCTGATTCTTGAGGAGATATAGCTGATTAACTTTATGAAAGTAGTATACAAAGTATTCCTACTTTTGTCAAATTGCCTGAATTGCCCCAGGAAATGGGGGTGAACTATTACATATTTTCTTTTTGGCTCTTTCCCATTTCAAGTGGGCAAGCATACTATCTTCTTAACCGAAAAGAAGAAGATAGCCGACATATAAGTTTCTCCTCAAAAGAGGGCTGCAGGGGTGTGTTTCCCCTCTTGAGCCCTGAACCCCTGAACCGTGAACCTGAGTAGTTACGGCTAGTTTTTGAAGCGCCTCAATTGAAAGGTTGGTGATACCGCCCGACTCCAGCTTTATTACTTGATTTCAGATGTGCGTTCACTCCGCACCAGAACAATTTCGGTGCGGGATAAACTCCGCCCCGGCGCAAGTAGGTTAAGCAAACAAACTGCCAGCAAAATTCGCAATGTTTAGATTGGTCGGGGCGACTGGATTTGAACCAGCGACCTCACGGTCCCGAACCGTGTGCACTACCATGCTACGCTACGCCTCGATACTCGCTAAGTATTTTCTGCCATCTCCCACACTCTTCATTGGCAGGCGCCGTCACAGAAGTCACGATCTATGCATTGACAAACTCGTAAAAAGGCGTCATTCCCGCTTGTCGGGAATTCTTCTTAAAGACAGTGAACGAATTCTGAATCCCCGACAAGGGTCCCCGACAAGCATGGATAAACTTAGGGCAGGCTCTGTCGGAATGACAGAAAAATGCTTTTTAAGGCTTTTTACGACTTCATCATATATTTAGCATCAACAATATGAATTTACCCACTCAAGGCAAAAAACCAGTTCTATTATAGAAATTTAACATACTGACTGTCAAATTACCGGAAATGAATCGCTTCCTTTTACCTGTATGTAGCAGACGGGCGTGAGACAGCATAATGAGACAGCATAATATGTTATCCTAAAACTTTATGGATGTTATTACTTCACATACAAATGCC
>JAJOKM010000094.1 GCA_021129835.1 Thermodesulfovibrionales bacterium
GGCATCTTCTCCCAGGGTGCTATGGATTAAAAACATCTTATTGCTGGCAATCTCCCGCGATTTAACAAGTTCCGCACCTCTTTCCGTGGGAAAGAAGTTTACGGTGTAAAGCCTGTCAAATACCTTTTTGCTGATACGATTCATCCGGCCCACCCTTTGAATAACTCTCACCGGGTTCCAGGGGATATCATAATTAATGACCATCCCGGCCCTGTTCAGGTTAAAGCCTTCAGAAATTCTGTCAGAGGTAAGCAGAATGTCGTATTCGTCTGCCTGATTGTTATATGAAGCGTCAAAATTTTCATTTATCTGAAAGATTTTTCTGGACGATAAGTCACCTGCCACTACTAATAACCTTTTGCCAAAATGATTTTCCAGTATGGGGCGGAGATATTTCACCGTATCAAGATATTCGGAAAAGATAACGATCTTCCTTTCTGGTTCACCCTGGTTAGGTCTTTGCTGCAAGGCGTCTTTGATATTTTTTAATAAGCAGGCTGTTTTGGGGTCATTTTTTACTAAGTCTAATGACGATAATTCCTTTAAGATATCATCAAAGAGCACCAGGTCGGCTTTGATATGAGCGATGAAATCATCTTTATATCTAAATTTATCCACTTCATATACTTTGTGGTTTTTGGGATAATCTCCGTTTCTTATTCTTTCGGCATAATTCTCCAAATATTTTTCAATCTCTTCCATATCTAAGTCATATATTTTTTCCAAAAGGGAGCGGTCGAGGATGTATCTATGAGTTTTATCAATAAACTCAAGGATGCGCTCAGTAATTTTCTTAAAGTTTTTTATGCTTTGCTCAAAAGACCCGAAAGAGCTTTCAAATCTTTTGACGAGCAGGCGCCGCATAAAATCATAGAGGTTTCTCTGCTGGATATATTGAAAATTTTCTGGCGCCGTTAATTTCTCATCAGCAATTTTCTCCCGCTCTATCTCGTATTCAAAAGGCCGGTAGATAGCTCCTTTGAACTGGCCGCCATCATCAGGATCGCCAAAATAATTGCTGATAATTTCATCGTAAAATGCTGATTGGTTTTTTGTTAGCTCAAAAAACCATTCTTTAGGGTCGGCAACTTTGGATAAGTTCCTGACTTCTTCTTTGTAATA
>JAJOKM010000170.1 GCA_021129835.1 Thermodesulfovibrionales bacterium
GGGGCTGATCTATTGTTTTTCAAGGTCATTAATAAGTTCTGTAATTTTATTTACTATTGCCTCTATAGCCTTTTGCCCTTTCTCTACCGATGCCTTTTGAGGATTGCCCCATACGCCACCGGGCCAATACTTTACTTTGTCTTTTACAATGAATGTCTTTGGTATTTTTGGATACTCCTCGGCTGCCCTGCCCTTAACAAGTTCAGGAGATAGATAAAGCACCACTGATGTCTCTATCTCTCCTGCATGTGAATCATTTGGCGTCTCTGCGATCTCAGACAATTCCCTCCGCAGGACGTCGTAGATAGAAAAGACGGATATCTTCATCCCCTTTAATTCCTCTACAAGTAATTCTGCCGTCTCTTTCAAGGCCGACATCTGAAAACTGCCACCATGACCTGATATCAAGAGGAAGTTCCTCATACCTTTTTTGTAGGCATCGCCTACAAGGTCCTTCGAGAGCCTTCTGAGTGTCGAGGGAGTAATGCCTATGGTGCCAGGGTGATCCCTTGTTGTGTTACACACGCCGTAATAAGTTATCGGGGCAAGGAAAAATCTCTTTTTCTTTGCTACTAACTTTAGTGCTTCCTGAATGATAAGTGCATCTGTATTCAAAGGCAGATGACTCCCGTGCTCCTCTATGGCACCAAAAGGAAATACAATAGTCTTTGTCTTCCTTAAAAACTTCGAAAACTCCTCCATAGTAATGTTCTCTAATATGATCATGTCTTCGCTCCTCACGTAGTCGCTGTTTTATTTAGAAGATTTCATGCAAATAAGTTTAACATTATTTCTGGTTAAATTCTATTGATACCAGGCATTTTTTCTAATATCCTGGCTCTTGTTTACTTGTTATTGTGGGGCTGTTTATGCTATCATGCTAAATTATCATCATAAAAACTTAGTGCTAACCCCTTCCAACTGAACATGCCGAGATAATCGATTATGGGTTATTTGCGTCTATATTTATAAATTTGGTTCTTCTCCAAAAAGTGTAGTTACCCGCATGGTAGTGTAGCCCTTTATGGG
>JAJOKM010000080.1 GCA_021129835.1 Thermodesulfovibrionales bacterium
TATTGAGTTTGCCCATGGCAGCACGACAGCAGAGCATATGCTCGGCTTTATCTCAAGAGATATCACTTTGCTTCCTGCGACTAGTGCCACAAGTGATTATGATGCAGTCGGTTTTGATCCAGGAGATGCAGTGGATACATCAGACTTCTCTACTTCTATTACTGTCTTTGATTCCCTCGGTAATAGCCATATGATCAATATATTTTTCAGAAAGACTGCTGAAGCAGCGGGAGGAAACGAATGGCACTGGTATGCAGTCATCCCGTCTGATTCTAGTGCTACCGGGCAGACACAGATCGGGGCTCAGGGATCTCTCACTTTTGATGCCACTGGCGCACTTCAGGTCGATCCCGCTCCAGAATATAATAGCTTCAACTTTGTTAGAGGTGTAGTGCAGAATCAGCAGATAGCCTTTGATTTTGGCAGAAGCATTGCCGAAGCGGGCGCTGGTCTTGACGGGACAACTCAATTTGGCGCCCCTAGTTCCGTCTTATTCCAGAGCCAGGATGGCTTTACCGCCGGCAATCTCCTAAACCTGGTTGTTGACCATGACGGGCGAATGAGCGGGATATTCACCAATGGGCAGGTAATAGGTATTGCCGATGTTGCCCTGGCGCGATTTACTGCGCCGACAGAGCTTACAAAGATGGGCAACAATCTCTTTGCAGAGTCTGCTGATTCTGGAGGTCCTATAATTGGCGCAGCAGGCACAGGCGGGAGAGGAAGTATCTTTGCAAGCTCTCTTGAGGGGAGCAATGTCGACCTGGCAGATGAATTTATCAAGATGATTGCCGCACAGAGAGGCTTTCAGGCAAGCACAAGGGTTATTACTACTGCAGACAGCATGCTGGCCGAATTGATGGGTATTTTGAGATAGAGTAAGGTTCAAGGCTCAAGGTTCAAGGCTCAAGGTTCACGACAAAGAAGGTTCACGGTTCACGGTTTAAAGGTTCAAGGTTCGCAGTTATAAAGACTGCTAACTTCGAACCATGAACCGTAGTTAATATTTTGACGGT